>NZ_KV792930.1:0-85821 GCF_001808335.1 Oligella sp. HMSC05A10
ATATTAAAGCAAAAAAAGCAGCTTAAAATTTATGCATGAGTGACAACTACCTTGACAAATACCGTCTGAAGTGGGTAAGCACACGCATCCGCAGGTTGACTTAGGGTTGCTAGTCGACACCAATGGTTTCCCCATCGCTTGCGATATCTTCGCGGGCAAGCGTTGTGAAGGACACACGTTAATTCCTTTTTGGCGTGTTTTAGTCAATGTTTTGACCTTGGTAAACCCGTGTTGGTTGCTGATAGTGGGCTGCTGACTAAAAGTAATATTGATGCGCTAAAAGCTAAAGGCTATCAGTACATTATCGGTGCGCGTCTCAAGACGGAGAGTGCTAAGATGAAGCGAGCAATCCAAGCTGTGGACTGGGAGGATGACGTTGCTCACCCTTTTACTAAGGAGGAAGATGAGCGCCTTGTCGTGCAATATAGCAGCAAACGAGCTCATCGGGATAAAGATAACCGTCGTAAAGGATTGGAGCGGCTTCAATAGCGCTTACGCAGTGGGCAGCTTACCAAAGCTTATCTCAACAATCGTGGCTATAACAAGTACTAAAAATGCAGGGCGAAATCCAGATTGAAATCGACATGGAAAAGTATGACAGCGGTGCCGATTGGGATGGCCTGAAAGGCTACATCACTAATACTCGGCTAAGTGCTGAGGAGCTGTTAGCGCATTACGCTCAGCTCTGGCAGATAGAGAAGGCCTCCTGGATGTTTAAAGCTGACCTGCGTATCCGCCAGGTCTACCATCGCTTAGAAAAGCGAATCCGTGCACATATTTGCTTAGTCTTTAGCGCTTATAGCATCTACAAAACTCTAGAGATGGCGCTTTACCAAGAGAAATCTACCCTATCGCTAAAACAAGCCACCGAATTAACGCACACCATGTACCAAGTGCAAATGGATCTAACTCATAGGCAGCAATAACAAACCGTCTTACTCGGTATGGACGAAAAGCAGCAGGAATTACTCACAATCTGCAAAAAATGTTTTTAGGTGACCCAATGATGAAAACAGGAAAAACATCTTGAATCCAGGAAAAGTTCAAGATAAAGGGTAAGCTATTTTCCCTTAAGTAGTGAAAAATCTTTTGTGCTTAAAGAGTTTCTTTTGTCTTTTGAATAAGGTGTGTTTGTCATATTGGTTTTGTTAGGCTGTTCTAAAACCAAGTTTAGTGCTAATCTGTAAGGCAGTATGTTGTACTGTAGAAACTAGTTCTTGCATGCGCCATGGGGGCATGTACTCGACGGTGCTTGAGACGCTAACCGCTGCGATAATATGATTTCGTCCATCTCGTACTGGGGCGGCTACGCAGCGGATGGCTGGTTCATCTTCGCCTAAGTCAAAAGCAAATCCTTCTCTTGCATAGTGACGCATCATTTTAAGCCACTTGTTACGTGAATAAGTCGCTTCAAGTCGTTGGGAACTGCGATCGAATAATGCTAGCCACTGTTCTTCAGATTGGTCTAGTATCAAAGCTTTGCCAATACCCGTTGAGAACAGAGGTTTATTACCGCCAATGCGGGAGCTAATTTCCACGGGGCGACGACTCGAAATTTTTTCTAAATAAACAATAGAGTCTTGGATAAGCATGCCTAAATGCACGGTATCAGAAGTTTTTTTAGCTAATTCTAAAAGCAGGGGATTGGCTAGTTTTACCAAATCAATTTGCGCTTGTGCTTGGTAGCCTAGTCCTAACAATGCGTGACCTAAACGGTAACCATGCTCAGGATCTCGTCGTATATAGTTTCGTTGCTGTAATGCGCTTAATATACGATGTGCGGTACTGTATGTCATACCAGTAACTTTGGCTATTTCGGATAAGTCACTAAAATCATTGGCGACTGCATCAATAATATCTAAACCACGGAGCAATGTTTGACTAGCTTGAGCTTTGTGTCTTTTTTCTTGTTTCTGTTGCTCAGGTTCGGCTGGACTCACTTTCTCTAAGCGATGTTGTTGACTTATCACAGTAAAAATTCCCCACTAAAATTGGCTGTCTTTTTATTTTTATTTAAGTGCAAATGAAAGGATAGAGCTTGGGTCATGATTTGAATATAAAACTCCATGTTCGAAATACTATATTTTGGCGAATTTAAAGTTTAGAGGTTTGTTGTTAGGCGCACCGAACTCAGTTTTAGCGTATTTATAAGATTAAAGGACTATTATCAGCGTAAATACAAGGGTAATGACTACGTGTTATGTGCAGCTTATCAGCAGTTAATGTTAGAGATGTCTTATGGTTGTTGTGTCAGTTTAACTTTTATTTAACAGTGCTTTGTCGACACGTTAGTTTAACAGCCAAATCACTCTTAAGTGTGCTACTTCACCAAATACGGTGCCAAATACTGCGCCGTGGCGCTGGCTGGGTTTTTTACAATCTCCTCTGGCGTGCCCTCAGCCACGATACGTCCACCGCCTTGTCCACCCTCTGGCCCCAGATCAATAATCCAATCCGCCGTTTTGATCAGATCCAGATTATGCTCAATAATCACCATGGAGTTGCCGGCATCTACCAGTCGATTCAGTACCCCTAGGAGTAACTCAATATCGGCAAAGTGTAAACCGGTCGTTGGCTCATCTAATACATAAAGTGTGTTGCCGGTGCTGCGCTTGGATAGCTCCAAAGACAGCTTAATGCGCTGTGCTTCACCGCCGGAGAGAGTGGTGGCGCTCTGACCCAAACGGATATAGCCTAAACCCACTTCGTTTAAAGTTTGTAGGCGTCGTTGAATCGAAGGGACGGCGGCAAAGTATGTGAGCGCTTGTTCAACTGTCAAGTTGAGGACCTCACTGATATTTAAGCCGCGATAGCGGATGTCTAAGGTTTCGCGGTTGTAGCGTTTACCGTGACAGGCATCACAAGGGACATACACATCCGGCAGAAAGTGCATTTCCACCTTAATCACACCATCGCCTTGGCAATGCTCACAACGGCCGCCTTTGACATTAAAAGAGAAGCGACCAGGGTCATAGCCACGAGCGCGAGCTTCGGGTGTGCCTGCAAAGAGCTCCCGGATGGGTGTAAATAAGCCGGTATAAGTCGCTGGATTACTGCGTGGGGTACGCCCGATAGGGCTTTGATCCACGGTGATGATCTTATCTAAATGCGCCAGTCCGCTAATGGATTGATAAGGCGCTGGCTCAGTCTGTGCTCGATTCAGTTTCTGCGCGAGTGCTGCGGCTAAGGTGTCATTTACCAAGGTGGATTTACCTGAGCCTGAGACGCCGGTGACACAGACTAATCGTTGTAGGGGGATATGTAGATCCACATGTTTTAAGTTATTGCCACTGGCGCCCTGCAAGTGTAGCCAAGGCAGGGGCGATCGCGGCGTGACGGGTCTGCGCTTAGGTACAGGGATCTTTTTGGCGCCACTTAGATAGTGACCCGTGAGGGAATTAGGATCTTCTTGCAGTTGGGCTGGCGTGGCGCTGGCCATGACCTTGCCGCCATGCTCACCGGCCCCGGGTCCTAAATCAACCACCCAGTCCGCGGCGCGAATCATATCTTCATCATGTTCAACCACAATGACGGTATTGCCAAGATTGCGTAGATGAATCAGGGTTTCAATTAAACGATCATTATCCCGTTGGTGTAGGCCGATGGAGGGCTCATCCAGTACGTACAAAACACCAGTTAGACCGGAGCCGATTTGACTGGCTAGTCGGATACGCTGCGCCTCGCCCCCAGAAATGGTATTGGTCTTACGATCCAAGGATAAATAATTCAAACCGACATTATTCAAAAAAGTTAAGCGCGATTTAATGGCTTGTACGATGGGGCGGGCAATCTCATTGTCAGCGCCGCTGAGATTGAGCTGCTCGAACCATTGCTGCGCCCTCGCTAAGGATAAATGGCTGACTTCGCTGAGGCTATAGCCAGGCAGGCGGGCGCTATTGTCGGACTCCGTGTGGGCTGCTTTGGTGGCATCTGCTGGCGTTGAGGGTTCAGGCAGCACGGCTTCTTCAATTGCTGCGCCTATACGGACAAATCGTGCCTCCTCTCGTAAGCGTGTGCCATGACAGGCAGGGCAGGGAATGGTGCTGCGTAAAAGCGCTAATTCCTCACGGACGGCGTTAGACTCGGTTTCTGCCCAACGTCGTTCTAAATTAGGTAGTACGCCCTCAAAGGCATGGCGTTTGATCGTGCTTTTACCCTTGTCATTTAAATAAACAAAATCAATTTCGGTGCTGCCAGAGCCATATAAAATAATGTCTTGAATGGCTTTAGGCAGTTTATGCCAGGGCGTTTCTAAATCAACATCATAGTGTGTGGCTAAGCTATTTAATAGCGCCATACTAAAGAGGTTGCGCCGGTCCCAGCCCTTAATGGCGCCATTTAATAAGCTTAGATCCTCGCTGACAATGACTTTATCCGCATCAAAGACTGCCATTAGACCGACGCCGTCACAGCTCGGGCAGGCGCCCTCGGGGCTATTAAAACTGAACATCTTAGGCTCTAGTCGCGGGATTTGATAATCACAACGAGGGCAGGCGTAGCGTCCTGAAAAGGCATGTGTTTGCTCCTGCTCCATATCGACAATCAGCACTCGCTCATTGGCTACTTCAAATGCCGTTTCAATGCTGTCGGCAAGGCGTTGCTTTTGTTCAGGACGTACTCGTAGACGATCAACGATCACTTCAACTTGGGCAAAGTCCGTAGTTAGGTCCCCGGGTAACTGATCTAAGTCATAGATTTCGCCGCCAAGGCGCACACGAATATAGCCTTGAGCCTGTAGGCTGTGTAACAGACTGATCAAGTCTTGTTGAGGGGCTGGCACCACTGGCGCCAAGATCATCAGCCGTGTTTCAGGTGCTAGCTGCAATACAAAATCAACGATTTGCGAGACTGAAAAAGACTGTAGCGGTACCTTATGCGTAGGGCAGTAGGGGGTGCCAACACGTGCATAGAGGAGGCGCAAATAATCACTAATTTCGGTAATGGTACCGACGGTCGAGCGGGGATTATGGCTGACGGATTTTTGTTCAATGGCAATGGCTGGGGATAGGCCCTCAATTAAATCCACATCCGGCTTATCCATCAACTCCAGAAACTGACGCGCATAGGTGGATAAGCTTTCTACATAGCGCCTTTGCCCTTCGGCATAGAGCGTATCAAAGGCCAAGGATGACTTACCCGAGCCTGACAGTCCGGTCAAAATCACCAGCTGATTACGCGGCAAATCCAAGTCTATATTTTTTAAGTTGTGCGTACGCGCACCTCGGATGCGAATCAAGGAATATGCCTGTGCTGGTAGGGGCTGATGTTTTGAGGAAAATGAATTGCTCATGCACTTTTTAAGAGAAGTTCTATAAACTTTCTACTATAACCTACCTAGCGCATTTATGAAGAGCATGCGCCCCATGAATGACGATGTCGAGCTTAAAAATACCAGCGCAGTGATATAATGAACGATTAGTTTCTTAATCACCAGCCGTTAGGGCCTTGCTTTTTCTAAAGAGTTTTAATGAGTACAACAACAAAGCTTAAACTCACCCCCTTAGAGCGTAAAACAAGTGCTAGCCTAGCCTTGCTTTTTGCGGTACGGATGTTGGGTCTTTTTTTGCTCACCCCTGTGTTTGCTGATGCTGCTAAAAGCTTGATTGATGGTGATAATCCGCTGATGATTGGTATTGCGATTGGCGCATACGGTCTGACTCAGTCGCTGATGCAGATCCCGATGGGCTTTTTATCCGATCGTTTTGGGCGTCGTGCGGTGGTGATTTTCGGTATGCTGCTGTTTGTGATTGGCGGTATTATCTGCGCCTTTGCACCTAGTGTCGCGTGGGTGGCGGTGGGTCGTGGGATTCAGGGCTTCGGTGCGGTATCGGCCGCGATTACCGCATGGATTGCTGACGCCACGCGGCCTGAGGTGCGTTCGCGCGCAATGGCCATGGTGGGCGCCTCCATTGGTTTAAGTTTTGCTGTCTCCATGGCGGTGTCGCCGCTTTTGGTTGAATGGATTAATCTCTCCGGTTTATTTTGGACCATTAGTGTGTTAGGCTTTTTGTGCTTGCTATTGGCGGTGTGGGTAGTGCCGGTGGTGCCTCAAGATCAGTTGGCGATCAATCGCTCCTTGACGATGGTGGATGTGCTAGCCTCTAAGAGCCTATGGCTGTTAAATCTCACGGTGTTTAGTTTGCACTTTGTCTTAATGGCGATTTTTGTGGTGCTGCCACCAGCGTTGATGGCCTTGGGTGACTTAAGTATTGGCCAATTATGGCGCGTGTATTTACCGGTGATTGTGGTGGCTTTAGTGCTGATGGTACCGGCGGTTATGTTGGTCGAAAAAAAGCGCATTCACCGAGAGACTATCGGTCTTACCCTCATCGTTATCATGATGGCCATGGGTATGATGATACCGGGTATGTACAGCTTTGCGATGCTAGTCTTGGCGCTGTTGTTGTACTTTATCGCTTTTAATATTTTAGAGGCCTTATTACCCTCGGCGGTGTCTCGTAGTTGCCCACCTGAACAAAAGGGTTTGGCGCTTGGGGTATTTAATATGACGCAAGCCTTAGGGGTAGCCTGTGGTGGTTTTTTAGGTGGCTTGGTGGCCGCTAAATTGGGCAGCATCAGTGTGTTTATTATGGCGATGCTATTGTGTGCGATTTCTTACTTAGCCACTCGTCGGGTACAGCTCAATTTTGTACAATAGATGGATAGTGATTGCCTAGGGCATGGAGAGGTGGCTTATCAAAGTCATGCCTCTGCTTTATTGTGGATTTTTTAAAGGATTTAAGCGTATGTCAGTAAATAAAGTGATTCTGGTCGGGCGTTTGGGAGCCGATCCCGAGGCGCGTGCGACACCTACCGGGCTTCAGGTGTGTAATCTGAGCATTGCGACCAATCATGTGAGCTATGACCGTGATGGTAATAAAAACGAGAGTACGGAATGGCATCGCGTGGTGTTTTTTGGGCGTCAGGCCGAGGTATGTGAACAGTATTTGCGTAAAGGTAGTCAGATTTACGTTGAGGGTCGTCTCCAAACTCGTAAGTATACTGATCGCGATGGTATTGAGCGTTATGCTACCGATGTGGTTGGCGAGCGCATGCAGATGTTGGGTGATGTAGGACGTGGTCCCGGATCTACGTCAGTGGATGGGGGTTGGAAATCCAAGTCAGACACTGGCGGTGATGACGTTTTTGGTGATAATGGCGGTTTTGGTAATAATACCCGCAGCTTACCACCAGGCCGTGGTGGACAGAATCCGCCGTCAGTAAAGCAGCCCCCTGCGCAGCCATCAAGAAAACCGGACTCCTTTGATGAACTAGAGGATGATTTGCCGTTTTAATGGTTGATGATGTGTTGTTGGGGCGCATGCATAGCGAGCAGGGATTGCCTTTTGCGCATGCGCTCAACGCTGCTTTTGCTTAGCTTGCGAGCGATCAATAGCTCATACTGGCCAGGTAGTCAGCAACGGCCGTTCGGGGCGTTAAGCCATTTTCCAATATAAGCCATAGCAGTAGGCGTGCCTTTTTAGGGCTTAAAAAGCCGGCCATGATAGCGCCGTGCTGTTGCAACTCCACCTCACCACCAGGGTAACCGTAGGTGCTAAAGGCGGTGGAGCCGGCGCCAGTGCCACGACACACCAAGATAGCTTTTAAATTAGCCCACTTACTAATCCAGCGCGCAATCATTGGGCTGACATGACCGGCTCCAACACCGGCGAAAACTATCCCATCAAAGCGCTCGCCGAGGGGGTCAAAGCTATCCTGCTGGGTTAAGAAATCACTTTCTTCGGCAAGGTGATTGGTCCACAATAAAACACGTTTTGAAGAGCAGCTAGGTTTATCAAAGAGCATGCGCTTAGGGGGCGCCGCAAAATACAAGGCTTTGCCTTCGACAATGGTGCCTGCTTGTGCGACCTCTGAAATAAAAGCTGCAGTGCTTAAACTATGCTGCTTTTGTACCCAACGCGCGTAGTGAATTTGTTCATTCATCACCACCAACACCCCACGATCTCGACTATTGGCACTCACCGCCACTTGGATGGAGCTAAGCAGGTTAGCCGGGCCGTCAGCAGATACCGTGGCGGCACCACGCATAGCGCCCATTAAAATCAGCGGTTCTGAGTGCGACCACAGTAGATCGAGTAAAAAGGCACTTTCTTCTAGGGTGTCAGTGCCTTGCGTCAGAATTACGCCGACGGCACCCTCAGCTAATTGGCGCTCGGCCCAAGCCAAGGCCGCCAATAAATCCTGAATGCCCAGATGAATACTAGCGACCTGATTCAATGCTTCGGCATGTACCTCGGCGAGCTCAGCCACACCAGGAATGGCGCGAATCAAATCGGCGGCAGTGAGCGTCGGCACAATGCCATCACTACTCGCGGCCGGTGTCATGCTGATGGTGCCGCCTAAAGAACCCACGGCGACTTTTGCTAAAGGCGTTGACATGCTTTACCCCTAACTATGTGAATACGGTCTACTTTGAGGCCTATTGTATAAGCGAACGCTTGCTATTGATCAAGGCGCTAGCTAATTTTGAAGAAAGTTCTCCAAAAACTAGGGTAAATGCCTAGGTGTAAGACAAAAACAATCGGCTAAGCTGTAATTCTCATATGCTTAGGGAAGGTGATTTGCATGAGGTGAGACTCAGCGAGATGAATTCATATTTGTAAATTTAAAATAACCTCATGTAGAATGACGCGGTGCCCGACATCCGTTTGGCATATTCCCATTTTTAAATCATAGGTATTCAATTTATTCTTGAGGAGGAAATTGAGATGATGTTTAGGTCAAGGAAGATGGCCAAAGCGTTACTTATGACTGGGGCATTGGCTATTAGTTCCGTAGCGACTGCCCAAGTTGACCAAGCCGTGCTTGACCGCGGTAAGGAAGTATCTGCGCTTTGCGTAGCCTGTCATATGGAGTCCGGTGCGGGCTCTAGTATACCGGGCGTTGAGTATAGACCCCGTCTTACCGGTTTAGATGCCGGCTATATACAGCATCAAGTCGAGTCATATAAAAATGGCACACGGGTTAATGTCAGCATGAAGCCTTTTGCTGATTTATTAACTGAGCAGCAGTTGCATGATGTTGCTCATTACTATGCATCCTTGCCAGCGGTTAAGGCCGAAGACTTTAAGGTTGAGGCGAGCGAGGAGACCCTAGCCTTAGGTGAGAAGTTGGTTTATCACGGTGACTGGAATCGCTATATCCCGGCCTGTGTGGCCTGTCATGGTGTCGATGCCTATGGTATCGGCAATACATTCCCTAATATTAACGGTCAAAATCCAGCGTATGTTAAAAAAGCCATTAATGACTGGAAGGAAGATAGCCGTACTAATGATCCTCTACACTTGATGTCACGCGTTGCTAAGCGTTTGACTGAGGCAGATATTGATGCGGTTGCAGCCTATTTGGCGTCTCAACCCGCAGCCAAAGAGGAAAAGAAATAGGGGGCCATGATGAAGAAATTATTATTAGCATTGAGTTTGGGTTTGGGCTTAGCAGTAACTGGTCCTGCGAGTGCTCAATTGACAAAAATGGCATCAGACTTGACGGATGAAGAGCGTCAGATGCTAAGAGAGCTATTGCCTGGTTTCCCGGAGCCTAAAGAGGGTGAGTTAGTGCATATCCCACCAACCATGGATGATTTGGAAGCGGCCGACATGCACCCTAAGCTCAAAGAGGCCATCCGTTACGGCTATGATCTCTTTACCAATACGCAGCAGCTACGCGGTAAAAACGTCTTTAACGACATGAACTGTTCAAGCTGTCACGTGGGTGCGGGTTCTCGTCCCTTTGCTGGTCCGGTGTGGCCTGCGGTGGTGACCTTGCCTGATTTCCGCGGCAAAAACAATCACGTGAATAACTTTGAAGAGCGTTTGGCTGGCTGCTTTAGCTATTCAATGAACGGTAAGCCACCTGCCTACGGTAGTGATGAGATGGTTGCTTTAACCGCCTACCATCAGTGGTTAGCCAAGGGTGTGGGCATGTATCCTGATGCCAAGATTTACGGTCGTGGTTACCCACGTCCAGCAGCCTTACCTGAGGGTAGAGAGCCTGATCGCGTGCGTGGTAAGGAGCTTTACGCACAGAACTGTGCAGTCTGTCATGGTGAGGACGGTCAGGGTCAGTTTACCGGTGACAAGGCCGTATTCCCACCGTTATGGGGTGATGGCTCGTATAACTGGGGTGCCGGTATTTCTCGTGTATTCACTTTAGCAGGCTTTATTAAATACAATATGCCTTTAGGTGCAGCCCCGCTGATTGAGGATGCGGATGCATGGGATATTGCTGCTTACGTGGACTCACAGGAGCGTCCACAGGATCCACGCTATACTGGTGATATCGCTGAAACTTTGGCATTGTACAAAGATACTTTCCACAAGCATACGCTGTATGGTCAGGAAATCGACGGCAAGGTCTTGGGTGACCATGATAACGTTGGTTACAAGGATTTCTTAAAGCCAGATGCGCTTAAGCCACGCTACTTTGGTAAAAAGCCAGAGGAAGCAGAAGCTAAGTAGTTCATGCTATAAATAGCAAGGATAACGACGTTTTGGGGCTTACCCTAGAACGTCGTTTTTTGTTAGCTTTTTGCGTTTAATTGGCTACTATAAGTAACATGCTAAACAGCATCAGATTTAAAGAATCGTAATTTAAAGGAGCAGATGATGACTCAATCATTGACGAATGACGATGTAAAAAAAGCCGATTTATCTCAGGTGTTTCATTCGTGGTCAGTACAGGGTGCCCTAAACCCCTTAGCCATTAAGTCCGGCTTGGGGGTTAAGGTCTGGGATTTTGAGGGTAATGAGTACTTGGATTTCAGTAGCCAATTGATTAACACCAACGTCGGCCATCAGCATCCACGCCTCATCAAAGCGATTCAGGCGCAGGCGGCAGAGCTGGCAACCATTGCACCATCGCATGCCAATATCAGCCGTGCGCGTGCTGCCGAAGCCATTTTGAGCGTCGCTCCCAAGGGTTTTAAAAAGGTCTTTTTTACAAATGGCGGTGCGGATGCGGTAGAAAATGCCTTCCGTATGGCGCGTGTTTTTACCGGCAAGGATAAAATTCTGTCTCAATACCGTTCGTACCATGGCAATACCAGTGGTGCGATTCAAGCCACCGGTGAGCGCCGTCGCTTTAAAAACGAATATGCGCATAGCTTTGTGCATTTTTTTGGTCCTCATCTATATCGTAGTGATTTTTGGTCCACCGGCGAGGAGCAGGAATGTGAGCGTGCCTTACAGCATTTGCGTCGAGTGATTGAGTCCGAGGATCCTAGCAATATTGCGGCCATTATTTTGGAGGGATTGCCGGGCAGTGTGGGCGTGATTGTGCCGCCTCAAGGCTATTTTGAGGGCGTGCGTCAGCTCTGTGATGAATTCGGTATTATGCTGATTATGGATGAGGTGATGTCTGGTTTCGGTCGTACCGGTAGATGGTTTGCTCACCAGCATGCTGATGTTCGTCCTGATTTAATCACTATCGCCAAGGGCGTCAATTCAGGCTATGTGCCAGTGGGCGGCGTGATTATCTCTGAGGCGATTAGTGATTATTTTGACGATAAAATGTTCCCAGGCGGTTTGACTTATTCAGGACACCCCTTGGCGATGGGTTCGATTATTGAAAATATCGCAATTATGAAGGATGAAAACTTAGTTGAGCATGCCGATCGTCTTGGTCGTGAGGTCTTGGGCCCCGGCTTAAAAGCCTTGGCCGAAAAGCATCAGATCGTGGGTGATGTGCGTGGTCGAGGCTTATTCTGGGCGATTGAATTAGTCACTGATCGTGAGAGCAAAAGCACACCGTCTGCAGCCGCAATGAATGAGCTCAAAGGCGCCTTACTCGCTAAGGGCATGTTGCCGATGCTGACTGATAATCGTATCCATGTGGCGCCGCCTTTGGTGGTGAGTGAAGAGCAACTTAAAACGGCGCTGGCTATATATGATGCGGCACTCGCAGACACTCGCTTCTAGGGGCTGAGCTCATTCACTCGTCGATGAGCGTTTTGTAAAGAGTCGCTGTTCATCATCGCTACACCTCCTTAGCGATCAGGTCACAATATGTCGTCATAAGTATATTGTCCTGCGTAGTGAGGGGGTGTGCGAGTAGGGAGGTGCCATTCTCTAAGGTGGTGAGTACATTAGAGTAATTGACTAGAAGGGCACTTTTACAGTGTTTACAGCATACCCTTCCTGCTTAAATACTTAGTCACGACACGATAGCTTGGTCCCACCGTCAATAACACAAAGACTAAGCGACTCACTTGAAAACTCGTCACCAGCGGTGCACCTAACATCAACACCTTGGCAGTAATTGCCATCTCGGCTAAGCCACCGGGACTCATGGCCAGCACAGCGGTAGGAAAGTAAATACCAGACAGCTTAGCGACAAATACACAAAAAATAAACGCCAGCAGCAAGTAGATGATAGTCATTAAGCTAACCGCACCTAAAAACCGTGGCGCCTGTTTAAAAAAGCCCGGCCTATAGTTACTGCCTAAGGCCCAACCTAATAGCATCTGCCCCATATGTTGAATTTCCGGCTGCAAATGCGTAAAGACAATATCATTTGCCGTCAGTAAAGCCGTCACTGAAATACCACCTAACATCATGGCATTGGGCGCATCTAGCCTGTCCAAAATAAAGCAAACAATCCCGGTTAATAGCAACAGCTTCAACAGCCCTATATAGCTATACTGAGCCAACTGCGCCGCCGTCGTGACATCGCCTTTAAGCCCTAAAAACTGATATGTAAAAGGGATTAAGATCACGATAATTAAAACGCGTAAGCTATGCGCTGAGGCGACGAGGGGGATATTGCTTGAGCCATTTTTTTCGGCTAACACTACCATCTCACTAGCACCGCCGACGGTACTAGCAAAATAGGCGGTAGCAAAGTCCACCCTCCCTAATTTGTACAGAATAAAGGCACCCACCCAAGCAATCAGCACAGCGAAAAGGCAGCCTGCAATGATATACACTGACAGACTTTTAATAATCTCAACGGTAGCCGGTGTAAAATGCAGCCCCAGCGCGATGCCTACAATCCACTGACCGATTTTCCTAAAGCCGACATGCGATTGAATCTTGGCGCCATTAATCTTAAAAAGTGCGGTAAAAATCAGTGAGCCTAATAACCAGGGAATTGGCGTACCTACCGCGACGGCAATTAATGCACCGGCAAGAGCAACTAAAAAACCAAAAAATATTTGTTTAGTCATAACACAAGTTGAATGGTTGAAATATCATTGACCCTAGAAAAACTACGCTCGACATCACCCTAGGTTGAGTGATTGTTAAAAGGCACTAGCGATTATATGCGAGCGCCCCTTATCCTAAGTGTGGATGAATTCTCCTCAGCCTAGCTCATATGTGTCCATCAAAAATTGATTGTACCTGAATTTTGTATTCATTTGTATACATTAGTTTTTGAATGTCGTTTTTATATATAATAAAGAAGCTTTTACAGTGCTAATCACGACAAGTTTTTTTAATAGCGATGACAACAGCCAAATCAGTTCAAAAAAATGCAGCGAAGAATAAGCCTGCGCTCAAAAAGACGCCGTCCTTAGAGACATTTGAGGAGGATAATAAGCAGCGTGGGACCACGTCGGCGCAACAAGCTTATCAATATGTGATTCAGGGCTTGGAGCAAGGTCGCTTGGAACCTGGTACCAGGATACGCGAGACGGAATTAGCCGAACAGCTGGGTATCAGCAGAACACCCGTGCGCGAGGCCTTGAATCGTTTAGTGAGCGAGGGCTTGGTGAGTAATGATCCACATCGTGGCATGATTATTACTGAATTGGATCAGGCCTTGGTAGGGGAGTTGTATGAAATGCGTGCAGTGTTGGAGAGCACGGCTGCTTCCTTAGCGGCCAAGCATGCAAGTGATGTAGAGATTAACTTATTAAGAAGTTTGATGGAAGCCGATAGGGTAATGACGGATCCGATTGAGATAGCGAATAATAATCGTATGTTTCATCAGGTGTTATACCAATGTGGGCATAATCGCTTTTTATTAAAAAGCTTGCAAGCCTTACAAAATTCCATGCTGTTGTTAGGTCATAGCACCTTGACTGAAAGGGGGCGACCAGATGAGGCGCGCAATGAGCATGAGGCGATTGTAAAGGCGCTGGAAGCACGAGATCCTGAGGCGGCAGCGGAAGCTGCTAAAAAGCATATTAATGAGGCGTATAAAACACGCTTAAGCCGCTTCCTGTTTAATCAAGCTTATGACTAAGCTTTTAATCACAGGCGGTGGCGGGCAGTTAGGGCAGGCATTTGCCGCCTATCAGCGCACACCAGCGCAAAGGCACGCTATCGAGATGATGGTGTTAACACGTGCGGAGTTAGATATCACCTCGGCGGCATCGATTCAAACGGCGCTACAGCATTCTCAAGCAAGGCTTGTGATTAATGCGGCCGCTTATACGGATGTGGCGAGGGCGGAGCTGGAGCCGGACAAAGCCTATGCAGTGAATGTGGAGGGGGCGGCCTTATTGGCTGCGCACTGTGCTGCTGCTGGCGTGGATTTGATACAGCTATCCACTGATTATGTGTTTGATGGGACTAAGGGGGCGCCTTATGAGGTCACTGATCAGGTAAATCCACTGAATGTTTATGGTCACAGCAAAGTAGCCGCTGAAAAGGCAGTGATGCAGGAGCACCCGCAAGCGATCATTGTTAGAACAGCGTGGCTTTATAGTGAGTTTGGGCATAATTTTCAGACCAAGCTATTAAGCGCAGCTAACAACGGTCTGCGCTTAAGGGTAGTGGACGATGAGTGGGGAACACCGACGAAGGTCAGTGATTTAGTGCGTTTTTTAATGCGCTTAAGTGAGAATTTGACGCCTTATCGTGGTCAGCGGATGCACTTTGCCGGCGAGCAGGTGATGAGCCGGTGGGAATTGGCACAGCAAATCGTAGCAGAGGCCTTTGAGCGTGGGGAGTTAGCAATGCTACCCCAGATTGAGGCAGTGAAAACGACCACGCAGGCAAAGGGGGTCAAGCGACCCCTTAACAGTGCCTTAAATAGCTCGCTACTAAGCCGTGATGGCGCCTAGCCATGCGGCCGCAATTAGTAGCACCCCAGTGGCAACATTGGCTCTAAATAAATAAAAGCTGCGCTCGGGTTTATTGATATCAAAAATCACTAATTGCCATACAAAATGCGCAGCAATCACTGCCATGATGACAAAGTAGCCCCAACCCATGGCCATTGAGTAGCCGGCCCAGAGCCAACAAACCATGGTCAGGAGATAAAAGCCACTTAGCCAATAAATACCCTGCTCACCAAAGCGAATCGCGGTGGATTTTAAGCCCAGTTTTAAGTCATCTTTGATATCGGTATAGGCATACATTGTGTCATAGCCGATTTGCCAGGCCACCGCCCCAGCCCACATAAGCCAAGCAGCGAGTGGTACGGTATTGGTTGTATCGGACCAGGCCATTAACATGCCCCAGTTAAAGGCGGCCCCTAGCACGGCTTGTGGCCAATGGGTAAAGCGCTTACAAAGTGGATAGATAATGACTAGAGGGACCAGTGCCAAGGCCATCCAGCGACTGTAGCTATTAATAAAAAATAGCAAAGCGGCTGCCACGGCAAATTGAGCGAATAAGAAAATGACGGCTTGCTTGAGCGTGATGGCGCCGCTAGTTAAAGGACGAAAACGGGTGCGTTCCACATGCTTATCAAAATCTCGGTCCCAAATATCATTGATGGTACAACCCACACTGCGCATCAATAAGGCACCTAGCGCAAAGATAAATAATCGAAACAGTTCCGGGAAACCGCCCGCTGCCTGAAACAGTGCGGCAATACAGGGCAACAGCGTGAGCCACGTGCCTACGGGGCGATCCAAGCGGGCAATACGCGCATAGGGACGCCATGAGCTTGGTAGATAGTGCTCTACCCAGTCATTGTGACGGATATCGTTTAAATCGGCTTGGCTGTTAGAATGGTTCACTGCTACCTACACTTAAGATTGTTACCAGCTGCTATTGTAAGCAATTACGCTAGCCTGATGAATACCCTAGGGGCTGATTCAGGAATTAATGCTTAAAATTAGTCTTTAGTCTAGTGGTTTAGAGTAGTTTGGGAGGTCGATATGCGAATTCAATTTGATAAAGCAGCCTTATTAATTGTGGATGTACAGGACAGCTTGTTACCCTATATTCATCAGGCTGAACAGATGCATGCGAAGGTGTTGTGGCTTTGTAAGTTAGCTGAGTATTTAAAACTGCCGACCGTGATTAGTGAGCATTGTGTGGATAAAATTGGCGGCACCAATCAGGCGGTGTCTGCGGCTGCCGCAGGCGCTCAGGTTTTTCAAAAACGTAGTTTCTCCGCCGTGCGTGATGGCTTGGTTGAGCGCACCTTATTAAAAGATAAAGCACATGTGATTGTCTGTGGTATGGAGTCTCATGTGTGCGTATTACAAACGTGTTTGGATTTGCTTGCTAAAGGCAAAACCGTTTATCTAGTGCGTGACGCAGTCTCTTCGCGTAAGCGCAGCAATATCAAATTAGCCATGGCACGCCTTAGACAAGCGGGGGCGATTGTTGTGAGTACGGAAATGGTGGCTTTTGAGTTGATGGCTAGTGCGGATCATCCTAGCTTCTCGTCGGTCTTAAAGCAGTTGATTAAGTAGTTTGTTGTGCTTGAGCAAGTGTTTGCTCGATAACAACTTGCCTCAATTGCATTTGACTTATAATTGAGTTCCTTGACAGTCTATCGTTTTTACAGTCTCAATTTAAGTTTTCTTTATGGCGCTTCATCCACCTTCTGTGACCGAGCTACTTGTTTATCAATCCGGGTCTCCCTGTCCGCGGCTGAAAATTTATGCCGAGCTCAGTGTTTTTCTGTTGGGCTTTTTGTGCTTGATTATTCCTAGTGGCTATTCCTATGGTGCGACGCTGTTATTCGTGGGCGGTCTTTATACCTTATTCACTCATTGGCGAGCCTTGCCGTTGGACCGCTATGATAAGTTGATTCTAGGCGCGGTACTATTATTTGGCGTGCAGGGCCTTGTTAGTTGGCTAATCCATGGCTTTGATGGGGATGTGGATAAGTTGTCACGCTTTATTTTAGCGCTCCCTGTGTTTTTTCTGATTTATAGGGCACGTCCCTCGCTCCATGCTTTGTGGTTGGGTTTGGCGTTTGGCGTTTTAGGGGCCTTGCTGTTGGCGCTTTATCAGCGCCTGATTTTAGGTGAGCTGCGGGCGGATGGCTTTAGTAATGCAATTCAATTCGGTAATTTGGCCATGCTGATGGGGATGTTGTGTTTAGCCGGTTTGGCTTGGGCTCATTCCTTAAGTAGGCATCGACGTAAGATGTTGGTGTTACTTAGCTTGGCCGCAGTGGCCGGCGTGATCACCTCAGCTTTATCCGGAAGCCGTGGTGGTTGGCTTGGATTACCGATAATTTTAGTGGTGATCTTTGTGGCCTATTATGCGATTTTTTCATTGCGGGCCAAGCTATTGGTGTTGCTCTGTGTGGTGTTGGGTGGATTTTTCTTACTCAGTAACCCGCATATCGGGGTCAAGCAGCGTATTGCGGAGGCTTATCATGAGATCGCTTTGTTCCAAGATGGTACGGTGCAGACCTCCGTTGGTTATCGTTTGGAAATGTGGCGTGGGGCCATAAAATTAGCGCAGGAAAAACCCCTTTTCGGCTGGGGCGATGAAGGCTATCAAGAGGGGATGCAGCAATTACGCGAAACTAATCAAATACGCGGTCGTGCCGATCTCTTTACGCATGCCCACAATGAGTTTATTGATCGCTTAGCCAAGCAGGGTATTACCGGGTTGATAGCATTGATTCTCTTATATCAAGTACCGCTCTGGACCTTTGCTAGCGCTAAGCGAACGGCACATTTGCCGACGCGGGCGGTGGCCATGGCAGGGATTCTTTTGTCACTGTGTTATTTTGATTTTGGACTAACACAGGCCTTTCTAAGGCATAACAACGGTGTGATGGTGTATGTATGCTATATGATGGTGATTGCAGCTTATTTTAAAGTGATGCGCTTTGAACAAGCAAAGATCAGCAGTTAGTGACATTAATCCCATAGAGCAAAGATGATGAAAATTTTAATTACAGGTGGGGCTGGTTTTATCGGTTCTGCCTTGGTCCGTTTTATTATCGAGCAACAGCAAGATGAGGTGTTGGTTGTTGATAAGCTTAGCTATGCCGTGCATCCCTATGCCTTAGCGAGTGTTAACGCAGATCCTCGTTACCATTTTAAAAAACTGGATATTACAGCGCGGGATGCGTTACAGGAAGTTATTGACGCCTTTAAGCCGGATGCGGTGATGCATCTAGCCGCTGAAACCCATGTGGATCGCTCAATTGTGGGCGCAGATGCCTTTATGCAAAGTAATTATCTGGGTACCTACGCCTTGTTAGAGGCGGTGCGGCAGTATTGGCAGGCACTGCCCACAGCAAAGCGTGAGCAATTCCGTTTGCTACATGTGAGTACGGATGAGGTGTATGGTGATTTACCGCATCCGGATAGCGAGCCGAAGGCCAGTGCCTTAAAGTTTACAGAATCATCTACCCTTTGTCCCAGTTCGCCTTACTCGGCCAGTAAGGCGGCATCTGACCATTTGGTGCAGGCTTGGCATCGTAGCTATGGTCTACCAACGATAATTAGCCGTTGTTCAAATAATTATGGCCCTTTTCAGTTCGCTGAAAAGTTGATTCCCCATATGGTGCAAGCGGCGCTTAAGTTACAGCCATTGACGATTTACGGTTCAGGTCAACAAATACGCGATTGGCTATATGTAGACGACCATGTGAAGGCGCTGTATTTATTATTAAGTAAAGCAGAAGTAGGGCAAGTTTATAATATCGGTGCGGATAATGAGCATCGTAATTTGGATTTGGTGCAGGCAATTTGTCGTATTCTGGATCAACGGGTACCGCGCGCAGATGGTGCATCTTATGCTGATTTGATTGTGCATGTGACTGATCGCCCAGGGCATGATCGTCGTTATGCAGTTGATTCCTCTAAGCTACGGGCAGCCACTGGCTGGGCACCGACGCAGGATTTTGAGGAGGGCTTAGCTAGCACCGTCGCTTGGTTTGTGAGGGATTTTGATGCAGCTGATAAATACCGAGCTTAAGGGGGTTAAACTACTCAAGCCCGAGGTGCATTATGACGAGCGCGGCTTTTTAATGGAGTCATTTAGTCGCCAGCGCTACCTATCGCTGCTTGAGCTTGAGCAGGATTTTGTGCAGGATAATCTGTCCCGGTCAAAACAGGGGGTATTGCGCGGCTTGCATTTTCAAAAAAACAAACCACAGGGTAAATTAGTGATGGTCGGCTGGGGGCGGATTTATGATGTGGTGGTTGATATTGCCCCAAACTCACCTACCTTTGGCCGACACCTTGCGGTTGAATTAAGTGCGGAGAATCAGCTGCAGCTTTGGGTACCACCGGGCTATGCCCATGGTTTTTGTGTCTTAAGTGAATCTGCGCAGGTGCTGTATAAATGCACGGATTACTATGATCCGATGGATCAAGCCGGTGTACGCTGGAACTGCCCTGATTTAGCGATTCCTTGGCCCATCAAAGCACCTATTTTATCGGATAAAGATCAGCATCTACCAAGGCTGGCTGCACTTCATCGTTAATAACTCATTTTTGAACTGTCACTATACTGTCAACATCTATCGTTACACTAGCTTTGTTTTTTGATAAAAATTTAGAGCTTAAATGAAAATAGTTGTTGTTGGTACGGGTTATGTGGGTTTGTCGCTAGCGACCTTATTAGCTAAGCAGCATGAGGTGATTGCTTTAGATATTGACTCAGTGAAGGTCGATTTGATTAATCACAGAACTTCTCCCTTAGTGGATGCGGATATTGAAGCTTATTTTAAGCAGTATCCGCTTAAGTTACGGGCTACCACCCAAGCGGCAGAGGCCTACCCCGGGGCAGATTATGTGCTGATTGCTACGCCGACAAACTATGATCCAGAGACAAATTACTTTAATACCGCCTCTGTGGAGGCAGTGGCGGCCGAGGCATTGCAGTATGAACCCGAGGCTACAATTATTGTTAAATCCACCGTGCCGGTTGGCTTTACCGAGCATCTGAAAGCGCAATTAGGCGCATCGAATATTTTATTTTCGCCAGAGTTTTTAAGAGAGGGCAAGGCGCTGCATGATAATTTATATCCATCGCGTATTGTGGTGGGCGAGCGTTCTGAGCGTGCCGAGCGTTTTGCTGAATTGTTGCGGCAGGCAGCGCTCAAAGAAGCGATTCCCGTCGTATTGACGGATAATACCGAGGCCGAAGCGATTAAGCTATTTGCTAATACTTACTTGGCGATGCGAGTCGCTTTTTTTAATGAGCTCGATACCTATGCTGCCACCAAGCAGTTAAATACTGAGGCAATTATTCAAGGGGTTTGTTTGGATCCGCGCATTGCCACCCATTACAACAACCCCTCCTTTGGCTACGGTGGCTATTGTCTACCAAAGGATACGAAGCAATTATTAGCCAATTACCAAGATGTGCCGCAAAATTTGATTCAATCGATTGTGGATTCGAATAGCACGCGCAAAGCCTTTATCGCTGAGGATATCAGCCGACATCAAGTGGCAACGGTGGGCATTTATCGGCTGGTGATGAAGGCGGGCTCGGATAACTTTAGAGACTCTTCAGTGCAAGGCGTGATGGAGCATTTGCTGGCCAAAGGCTTGCGTTTGGTGGTGTATGAGCCAATGTTAAAAGCAGCCGAGTTTTTGGGTTGTCAGCTAATCCATGATTTGCAAAGCTTTAAAGAGCAATCGGATATCATTGTGACTAACCGCCAGAGCCCGGAGCTGGCAGATGTAGCGCATAAAGTCTATACCCGAGATATTTTTGGTGGTGATGCTTAGTGCGTGCGTGAAAGCGATTTCTTCCAACGTTTAAAGCGGTTGAAAGCTGGTGCGATCAATGGATGGTGCGAGGCACGGATTCTTTTGCCTAGGCGATGACCATTCCGATTTGGTGCGTGAAAGCGATAAATATGCGTGTTAGAGGTGTGTTGAGTATTGCGACCGAAGGGATCGGTGGTGTAAAAATACGCAAAGCCTTCACTTTGTGCGATGGCCAAGTAATCCTCGTCAAAATAGCCTTGGGGCCAGCAGAAGTGCTGACTACAGGTGCCGAGTTCACGAATAAAGGTTGCTTTAGAATCCCTTAGCTCCTGACGAAACATGGTATTTTTATCAATGCTTGGGTCTAGATCCCAGCGAGTATGGCTATGGGTGTGACAGTGAAACTCAACTAGGCCAGAATCTATCATGGCTTTTACCTCAGATCACCGCAAAATCACCTCATCACTGCAACCGTGCTCAATTAGCTGTTCGCATTGTGCATGTTCCGGGCATGGTGGCAGTTCAGCAGGACTTTTGGCGGTAGCTGTGTTGGCTCGAATTTCGCCATGATGAAGCCAGCCGCTGACGAGAAAAATGGTCGCCTTAAAACCATACTTCTGCAGCAAGGGAAAGGCATAGACCCAATTATCCAAGTAACCGTCATCAAAGGTGATCACCACCGCTTTTGTACGAGTTTCGCCCGCCAAGTGAGCGGCGAATTCTGCCAAGCTTAGACTCTCGTAGCCCTGATGTGATAGCCACTGTAATTGTTGCTCAAAATGTTCAGGGGTGCAGGCAATAAACCCTGCCTCCGGTCGGATATGGTGATACATCAATACTGGTACTGAAGTCTCTAAAAATTTCATTTGTTAAGCTCCCTCAGCCAGTTATGATAGCTGTTTAGTGTAAGTTGTCCAACCCTATCCATGGTAAAGCGCTGATCTGCTACCACAAATTGATAACCCGCTGCACCCATTTGTGCTCTTAGTTCGGGATTGTGTATGAGTGTTGCTAAGGCCTCGGTAAATGCCGCAATGTCTTGTAGGGGCACTAGCAAGCCACTGACACCGGGATTAATCATCTCGGGAATGCCTGTGACGGCATAGCCCACCGTCGGTAGCCTAGCCGCCCCGGCTTCGGCAAAGACGGTGCCGGATGCTTCGGTGTGTGAAGCTAAGGCAAAAATATCAAAATCACTCAGTAAGGCGGGCACATCATTGCGTCGGCCCAAGAAATGCACCTGTGCATTGAGTCCCAAGTCTGCCGCTTGTTGTTGCAAATAAGGGCGTTGAGCGCCGTCGCCAACGATCACTAGGTGCAGTGAGGCCTGTTGCTTGAGTAACGGCGCCATGGCCTGGATGAGTTCATCCATATGTTTATCTTTGCGGAGCACTGCTACGCTACCGACAATGACGTCACTCTCGGAAAGCGCTAATTCCTGACGCAAAATAGCGCTGGGCAAAGGCGTGGGTAAATTCACTGGCGGTCCGATGACTTGAATATGCTCAGGCGGCACGCCTTTGTGAATTAGCATTTGGCGCACATACTCACTGGGGGTAATCAGTCGTTGTGGGATCATGCTGTAGGCGAGCAAGGAGTTTATCGGCTTGGCCAAATGCCGTGTTCTGACAACTAACGGTACCCTGGCTAAGCGTGCCGCTAAGCCTGCTCGTAGGGTGTCTTGGCGACTATTGGTATTGACAACATCATAGCCACGTTCACGCATCAGCCTACGCATAGAAAAAATGGCAGGCCAACTCCGGATGCCTTTACGCATATCCGCTGTATGCACCTCAAAGCCATCATCTTGTAGGCGTGACACGAGTTCAGCCCCAGGCATACATAAGGCCTCCACCTGCTGACCTTGCTCACGTAGTGTCAGCATTAAGCGATGGATATAACGTTCTTGGCCGCCGTAGCCTTGGGCATGTTCAGTAAATAAGATATTTAAAGGCCTTGCGCTTGTCATAAACTATTGGCTAGCGACTTAGGCTTTAAACTGTTCAATCCAATATTGAGTTGAGCGGTCCAATTCAAGAGGCTTGTGAGGCTGGGATGAGTCCTTGCTTAATCGCTCAAAAATATCATCAGCGAGCACCTTGCCGAGTTCCACACCCCATTGGTCAAAGGGATTGAGGCCCCAGATCAAGGCTTCAACAAACACCTTATGCTCATACATGGCCAGTAGGGCGCCAAGTGAGAAGGGTGTGAGTTGTGGTAGCACGATCAGATTGGAGGCTCTGCCACCGGGCTGTTTGCGGTGATGCGCAAGCCATTGCGCTTGCTCGGGTGCCATGCCTTTTTGCAGATTCTCAGCTTCAGCTTGAGCCGTGGATTTGCCGTGTAACAAAGCTTGGCGCTGGGCTAAGCAATGCGCTAAGAGTTGCTGATGGTGCTGCTGCCATTGGTGGTCGGCCGTTTTACAAACAATAAAATCGACCGGTGCCCCCTCACTACTTTGATGTAACCATTGAAAGAAGGTGTGTTGGGCATCGGTGCCGGGCATGCCCCACACGACCGGACCAGTAGCGACATTGATAGGCCGTCCTTGGTGGTCGACGGATTTGCCCAGCGACTCCATCTCCAATTGCTGTAAATAGGGGATTAAATAACTCAGTCGAGAGTCGTAGATTGCTAGATTGCGTGAGCCATAGCCCAATACGCTACGATTAGCTAATTCTGCTAGGGCTAATTGAATGGGGGCGTTTTCCTCGGGTGGCGCCGTGAGAAAATGCCGATCCATGGCATGAGCGCCACTTTGTAAACCAGCTAAAACGCCGGAACCTACGGTTAAGCCTGCTGCCACGCCAATGGTGGACCAGAGTGAAAAACGACCACCGACCCAATCCCAAAAACGGTAGATATGGTGGCGTGGAATGCCCCAGGCAGCAGCGGCTTCTGGGTTGGCGGTGACGGCAATCATATTATTGCCCGGGTTGACACCTGCGGCTTCAAACCATTCACGTGCACGTGCAGCATTTTCCATGGTTTCAGCGGTACGGAAAGACTTGGTTGCCACCACCACTAAGGTATCGTGCGGATCCAAGCCGGCTAAACCACCCTCAATGGCGTGACCGTCGATATTGGAAACAAAGCGTATGTGGCGCCAAGAACCGGCATAACCAAAGGCCTGTGTGACTAAGCGCACGCCCCAGTCACTACCGCCAATGCCTATATGTACAATATTGCGCCAACGTCGATCATTATCGACACGTCGCACCAATTCCAGCATGCGCAAACGCTCACTTTGAACCTCCATCAGGGGCTGCGGTTGGCGCAACATCGTATGCCAAGCCGCACGATCCTCGGTGCTGTTAAGATGCTCACCATCAAATAAGGCCTGTCGTAGCGGCTCAAATTTCCTTGCTTCTAATAACTTAGTGGCAGCTTGGCTTAATTCGGTGGAGCGGTGCTGGGCGCTCAGATCAACCTTAAGTCCGGCGGCGTCTAAAATCACCGTCTGCTCACAGTTGATATTGGCGCTTAAAACGGCTTGCTTAAACTGCGCCCATTCGGGCAGTTGATCTAAGGGCTCAAGCTCTTTTAATAGCTGGTGTATCATAAAATTTTGCTACTCGCTTAAATGATGCTAAAACGCTTTACTTATTGTTATCTGATTTTATATTACAATTGAAGCGTTGAATTCAAATTAGCGATTATATATAAGGATAGTAATGAACCCTGTTCGTAAGGCTGTATTTCCTGTTGCCGGTTTAGGCACTCGTTTTTTACCAGCCACTAAGGCAATGCCTAAAGAAATGTTGCCGGTGGTGGATAAACCCTTGATTCAATATGCAGTTGAAGAGGCGGTGAAGTCAGGTATTACCGATTTAATCTTTATTACCGGTCGTCATAAGCGTTCGATTGAGGATCATTTTGACTTTATGCCCGAGCTTGAGCATGAGTTAGAGCAAAAGGGCAAGCATGAGTTATTAGAGATTGTGCGTGGCATTCTCCCGACTAATGTGAATTGCATCTATATTCGTCAGCCGGCACCTTTAGGTCTAGGTCACGCCGTATTGTGCGCTGAGCCGGTGGTGGGTAATGAGCCTTTCGCGGTGCTATTGGCGGATGATTTGATTGATGCCGAGGTGCCTGTGACGCAGCAGTTAATTGATGCAGCCCATGCTTATGGTGGCAGTGTGTTAGGGACCCAGGTCGTACCCCAAGCGGACACTAAAAAGTACGGTATTATCGCTGGCGCAACGGTGGCTGATGGGGTCAGACGGGTGGAGCAGATTGTAGAAAAACCTGCCCCTGAACAGGCCCCATCGACCTCGGCCGTGGTGGGTCGTTATGTGTTGGAACCGGAGATTTTCGAGCATCTTCGACACACGCAAAAGGGTGCGGGCAATGAAATTCAATTAACCGATGGCATTGCCTCCATGCTACAAAGTCGTCAGGTGTTCGGCTTTGATTATGAGGGTGTGCGCTATGACTGTGGTTCCAAAGAGGGATTTTTCCAAGCCAATATCGCTCTGGGGCAGAAGTATCATGGTTTGAGTCTTGAGTAAGAAATTGACCATTTGATATTGATATAGCAATGAGTATTTTAAATCGCCTTATCTCACAGTTGGCGTTAGAGCAAATTGGTGAGCGACGTTTTCTTGGGCGCAGTACCGATATTTTTCGCAGCGGTCGTGTATTTGGTGGGCAGGTCTTGGGCCAGGCCTTGATGGCAGCCAGTTATACTACACCCGTCGGTCGGTTAGCCCATTCCATGCATGGTTATTTTGTGCGTCCAGCAGATGCGACTAAGGCCATCGAGTATGCGGTAGAAGTGATACGTGATGGTGGTAGCTTCTCGGTGCGTCGGGTCACGGCCAGCCAAGAGGGCAAGTTTATTTTTACCCTATCCTGTAGTTATCAATCGGTTGAGCTCGGCTTTGAGCATCAGCTGGCGATGCCTGCCGCACCACCACCGGAGGATTGTCCCTTAGAGCAGGAGATACAGCAAGCGCTGGCGCAGCGTCTCGGCACCGGGGAGTGGGATGAGCGTCTTAAGCGTGAACGGCCGTTAGAAATCCGTTTAATCTACCCCGAGCGCCAGTTAGAATTAGGGCATTATGAGCCAAAGACCATGTATTGGATTAGGGCCAATGGCTTAATGCCTGATGATCAGCGACTACACCAGGGTATGCTGGCTTATGTGTCGGATTTTTATTTAATGACGACAGCCTTACTACCGCACGCGCGTTGGCATTTTGATCCGCAAATGCAGATGGCCAGTTTGGATCATGCCCAGTGGTTTCATCGTCCTATTGATATGAATCAGTGGCTACTCTATGTGTCTGAATCAACTGCGGCGCAGGGTGGACGCGGCTTAGTGCATGGGGTCTTCTTTAATCAGCAGGGGCAGTTGGTTGCCAGTGCTAGCCAAGAGGGCTTGATGCGATTAAGAGAAAAATCGGATTAGGCTTCATTTATCTGTCATATGGATCTGCTAGACTGCAGCGTTTAGTGATGGATAATGATGACAAGCTGCGCTTTTTCAGCGTAATATACCTTGATGACATATTTTTATTCTCGTGTGGAGATTTAGCTAAGTAACAATGATCGGTACTCTGATAATTTTATTGTTAATTTTGGTCAATGGCCTCTTTGCCATGTCCGAAATTGCGCTTGTGTCGGCTAAGCGTATGCGCTTACAACAGCAGGCAGATCAAGGGGATAAAGCGGCTGCGGCAGCCTTGCTATTGGTTGATAATCCGAGCCGCTCCTTATCGACCATCCAGATTGGTATTACGCTGATTGGTATTTTTATGGGGGCCTTTGGTGAGGCCTCAATTGTGTCCCGTTTGACGCCCCTATTTGAGGATATCGGTCTTAGTGCTCAAACGGCTAAAGCAATAGCGATGTTTTTAGTGGTGGTGGGTATTACCTTTTTCTCGCTGATTTTTGGGGAATTGGTACCTAAGCGCATTGCCATGAATCACGCCGAGAAAATTGCTACGGTTGTGGCGCGGCCGATGACGCTTTTGTCAAAAGCCATGGCACCCTTTGTGTGGATTTTGACGGTGGTGACCGATTTGGTGTTGAAGCTGTTACGGGTAGATAGCAAAGGCGATGAGCTAACCGAGGAGGATATTAGCGGTATCTTGCGCGAGGGGGCGACGGCCGGTCTGTTTGAAAAAACCGAGCATGACATTGTGACGCGTGCACTTAGTCTGGACGATCAGAGTGTGTTAACCATTATGACGCCGCGTAATGATGTGCACTATATTGACCTAGAAAGTCCGCTCAACGAGATTTTGCTCTATATTGCCGATAGTAATTATTCGCGCTTTCCCGTGTGTGATGGTGGCTTGGATAATGTACTTGGTGTGATTGATGCCGGTACCTTATTTGAACAGCAAATTCGAGGTCATGCGATTGATATTCGCGCTTTGGTGAAGCCGGCCCGTTTTGTGCCTGAGACCAATTCAGCGATGGATGTGCTGGAGTCATTCGAAGAGTACCGCACCGAGATGGTGATCGTCATTAATGAGTACGGCGAGATTGAGGGTTTGGTGACCTTGCGAGATGTGCTAAAGGTATTGGTTGGCTATAAGATTCCACTCAATGATAATTATGATGCGGATATTGTGCAGCGTAATGACGGTAGCTGGCTAATTGACGGGGCAGTGACGCTTGACCGCTTCAATCACCACTTTCAAGTGCAATTAGAATTCCCGGATCATGAGGATAATTATCATACCTTAGCCGGTTTTATTCTGAATCAGCTCGGTCACATTCCTAAAGAAACCGAAAGTCTGGTGTGGAAAGGCTTTTATTTTGAGGTGGTGGATATGGATAAGTACCGTATTGATCGCTTATTGGTAAAAGCGCCCGAGCAGGTAGTGGCCTTGAATGACGAGGAGTAGTCACTAGTAGCTCCATAAGTGATTGGCGCCCAGTTGTGTTTTGACTGTGGCGCTTTTTTGTCGGCGCTTGCTAAATCTCCTCTAGCGTCTCCAGACCTTGTAAATCATTAATAATCACACTGCGGTATTGCAGCTCAATAAAGCCGGCATCCGCTAGCTTTTTTAAGGCACCGTTGGTGCGCTGTCGAGAAACACGGGCCAAATAGCCAATTTCCTCCTGGGTAATATTTAACTGACGATTATAGTTGTCATCGGCGTAGTTAGGCATACGCACCAGTTCGGCAATGCAACGCGCTACGCGAATATCGGCATTAAAGAGACGGTCTGACTCGACGCGGCCGATAAACTGCCCCATACGATGATTAAACTGATTTAATAAAAAGCGATTAAAGCTGAAACTGTGGTCTAACAGCCAGTAAAAGGTTTCCACCGGCATTTTGGCAACCACACTGTTGCGCAGGGTCACCACATCATAGCGACGTAATTCCTTTTTTAAGAGCGCACCCTCGCCGATCCAACCGCCTGCAGGTACGCCGGTGAGGGCGGCGAGTTTGCCATCAGCGGTGCCGACAGAAATTCTTGCTAAGCCCTCAATCATGCCTATCCAATGGCGTGAGGCATCACCCTTTCTAACAATAAAAGCACCTGCTGGGTAGTCTTGTAAGACGGTCTCCTGAATCACACGTTGTTGTTGTTCCTCTGTCAGAATCGTAAACCACGGTGTGTTAGATAAACGCGTTCTAATCATAAGTACTTTCCCTAAAAACTGAATAAATGTCACCGTAATAACATTTAGATTACATTTAAAAGCATATATTTTCAATACAAAAGGAAAAATCACAAAAAGTATAAAAACACATCATCACAGATTGTTACTAAAATAAATTTAATTATCCGCAATTAAAAGCACCATATTAAGGAGACGATGAGATATGGTCACTCAGCAAAATACGGCAAATACCTTTGCCAAGTTGCTTTTAAAGCATGCCAAAGAGCGTCCAACGCAAGCGGCGATGCGTGAAAAGGACTTGGGTATTTGGCAGACGATTACCTGGTCCGAGATGGCCGAGGAGGTTGAAAACCTCGCTTATGGCTTGATGACTTTAGGTGTACAAAAGGGTCAGCACGTGGCCATCGTTGGCGAAAACCGCCCACGTCTTTATATGAGTATGATGGCAGCGCAGAGTTTAGGCGCAATTCCGGTACCGATGTATCAGGATGCAGTGGCGCAGGAAATGGTCTATGTACTCAAAGACGCCGAGGTTGGTGTTGTGGTGGTCGAGGATCAGGAGCAAGCTGACAAGATGTTGGAAGTGCGGGAGCAGTTACCGCACTTGCGTCATGTGGTGTATGACGATCCACGCGGGATGCGTAATTACACTGAAGACATTTTATTGAATTACGTGGATTTACTGGAGCAGGGTAAGGCGCATCGTCAGCGTCATCCGGACTTATTTAGACAAATTGTCGACAGCTTGCGCCCTGAGGATCCGGCCGCCATGTTCTATACCTCGGGTACCACCGGCAATCCTAAGGGGGTGGTGTTAACGCATCATGCCTTGATTGACCGTGCCGAGGTGATCCAGCGCCTGGAAAGTCTGACGGATAAAGAGGATGTACTTGCTTACTTGCCACCGGCTTGGATTGGTCAGAATATGTTCTCTTACACGCAATTCTTGGTGACCGGCTTTACGGTGAATCATCCGGAATCGCCCACCACGGTCTCCATTGATATGCATGATGTGGGTCCGACCTATTACTTCTCGCCACCGCGCGTGTTAGAGGAGTTACTCACCACTGTTAGTATTCGTATGGAGGATGCTGGTCGCTTTAAGCGCTGGCTCTACAAGTACTTTATGGATGTAGCAGCCAAATCCGGTCAGCGTATTTTGGATAAACAATCCGTGGACTTAAAGGATCGTTTGCTATACAGCTTAGGGAATTTCTTTATTTATGCGCCGTTGCGTAATGCTTTGGGCATGAATCGGATTAAGGTGGCTTACACTGCGGGTGAGGCGATCGGTCCAGATTTATTCCGTTTTTATCGCTCGATTGGTGTCAATTTAAAGCAATTATACGGCTCTACAGAAACCTCCGTATTTGTGTGTGTGCAAGAAGACGGTCGGGTAGAGGCTGATACCGTGGGGCCACCATGTGAAGGAGTGGAGCTGCGGATTGCTGATACGGGTGAGGTGCAGATTAAAAGCCCTGGCTTATTTAGTGAGTATTATAAAAATCCTAAGTCTACCGAGGAGTCCTTTACCGAGGATGGTTGGTATCACACGGGGGACGCCGGTATTTTAACCGAAGAGGGTCAGTTAAAGATTATCGACCGTGCAAAGGACGTCGGTAAACTGAACGACGGTCGTATGTTCGCGCCAAAATACATGGAAAATAAGCTGAAGTTCTTCTCCTTTATTAAGGAAGCTGTCGTATTCGGGGCGAATAAGGATTATTGTACTGCCTTTATTAATATCGATTTAGAAGCGGTGGCTAACTGGGCCGAGCGTCGCGGTTTGACCTATGCAGGTTATACCGATTTAGCCTCTAAAAAGGAGGTTTATCAACTGATCAAGGACTGCGTTGAGGAGGCTAATGCCGATGTAGCCAGAGATGAGCAGCTATCCGGTTTACAGCTACATCGCTTTTTGATTTTACATAAGGAGCTGGATCCGGATGACGGTGAATTAACACGCACGCGTAAAGTCCGTCGTAATTTTATTGTAGAAAAATATGGTGTATTAATTGATGCACTATTTGAGGGTAAGTCCAGTCAGTATATCGAAACTGAGGTGCGCTATGAAGACGGCCGCATCGGTAAAATCAGTGCCGATCTGAAGATTGAACCTGCCAAAGTCGTTGCGGTATAAGGGGGCGAATGATGCAGAATCAACGTCGAATCGGTGAAGTTATCCTAGACCTAGACAGCATTTCGCTTTCGTTTGGTGGGGTCAAAGCACTGACAAATATTTCATTTAACGTAAAAGAGCATGAGATTCGCTCTATTATCGGCCCTAACGGGGCGGGTAAGAGCTCCATGCTTAACGTCATTAACGGTGTTTATACACCGCAAGAGGGTCGTATTACCTTGGACGGTACGGTGTTGGAGAAAATGACACCGCGTCGTGCAGCGACCCGTGGTATCGGTCGTACCTTCCAGAACCTTGCTCTCTTTAAGGGGATGAGCGTACTGGACAATATTATGACCGGCCGTAATCTACGGATGAAGAGCAATATTATTTCCCAGGCTTTTCGTATCTTCGGCGCCGAAAAGGAGGAAATTGAGCATCGCGAGTTCGTAGAAAATATCATTGATTTTCTTGAGATCCAAGCATACCGCAAGGTACCCGTAGGTCGTTTACCCTATGGCTTACAAAAGCGTGTGGATTTGGGCCGCGCCTTGGCGATGGAGCCTAGATTGCTGCTGTTGGATGAACCAATGGCGGGTATGAACATCGAAGAAAAGCAGGATATGTCACGCTTTATTCTTGATGTGAACGATGAATTCGGTACGACCATTGTGCTGATTGAGCACGATATGGGCGTGGTGATGGATATTTCCGATCGCGTGGTGGTACTTGATTACGGTAAAAAAATCGGTGACGGTACGCCGGATGAGGTGCGCAATAACGAGGAGGTTATTCGTGCTTATCTGGGCGCTCAGGTATAGGGAGAAGCCAATATGTCTTATTTTTTAGAAACTCTTTTTGGCGGTCTCATGAGCGGCATGATGTACGCCTTAATTGGACTCGGCTTTGTATTAATTTTCAAAGCCTCGGGTGTGTTTAACTTTGCTCAAGGTGCGATGGTTTTGGTGGCCGCTTTGTCGATGGCACGTTTCTCCGCTTGGTTACCCCAGTGGCTAGGCTTTGAAAGTATGTTGTTGGCCAATATCTTGGCTTTCATCGTCAGCGCCATCCTGATGATTCTTTTTGCTATTGCCATTGAGCGCTTTGTCTTGCGTCATTTGGTTAACCAAGAGGCAACAGCACTCTTGATGGCGACCTTGGGTATTAGCTACTTCTTGGATGGCTTTGGTCAAACCCTCTTTGGTAGTGCGATGTACACCATTGATGTCGGCATGCCTAAGGATCCGTTATTTGTCATGGAAAATGTCTTTGAGGGCGGTATTTTACTGAGTCTTGAGGACTTGACTGCGGCCGTGATTGCAGCCGCCTTAGTGGCTACCTTAGCGCTATTTTTCCAGTTTACACCGACCGGTCGTGCCTTACGTGCCGTTGCCGATGATCACCAAGCGGCGCAGTCGATTGGTATTCCATTAAATCGTATTTGGGTGATTGTGTGGGCGGTTGCTGGCGTTGTGGCCTTGGTGGCAGGTATTATCTGGGGCTCGAAGTTTGGTGTGTCCTTTACTCTCTCAACAGCCGCACTACGTGCTTTACCGGTCGTTATTCTGGGCGGTTTAACGTCGGTGCCGGGTGCTATTATCGGTGGTTTAATTATCGGTGTCGGTGAAAAGCTTTCAGAGGCTTATTTGGGTCCCTTCTTGGGTGGTGGTATCGAAAACTGGTTCGCCTATGTACTGGCTTTAGTGTTCTTATTGTTTAGACCACAAGGCTTATTCGGCGAGAAAATTATCGACCGTGTTTAGTATCTAAGGCCTAAGGAGTATAAAAAATGTTTTACCGTGAAAATGGTCAATTTAAAACCAGTTATCGCGCGGATCAGCAGATTTTCCCGATTCGCCAAGATCGCATCGCAATCTTAGCTATTATTGCCGTTGCTTTATTTGTGGTGCCTTTTGTTGCTAGTAACTACTTTTTAAGTGCGATTTTAATTCCCTTTTTAATCTTGTCCTTAGCGGCGATTGGTCTAAATGTCCTCGTTGGTTATTGTGGGCAGATTTCATTGGGTAGTGGTGCCTTTATGGCGGTGGGTGCCTATGTGGCATGGAACTTTGGTGTCCGTATTCCGGAGATTCCCTTTATCTTCCAATTGCTGATTGGTGGTTTTGGCGCAATGCTGTTCGGAATTATCTTTGGCGTACCGAGCCTACGCATCCGCGGTCTTTATTTGGCGGTAGCAACCTTGGCAGCACAGTTCTTTGTGGATTGGGCATTCTTGCGCATTCCTTATTTAACTAACTACTCAGCCTCAGGTAGTGTGTCTGTGGCACGTCTGGATTTCTTCGGCTTGCCGGTGCAGACGCCAGTGCAGAAGTATGTGTTTGTGCTGTTAGTGGTGATTGTGTTGGCACTACTGGTGAAAAACTTGGTGCGTGGTGCCATTGGTCGTGAATGGATGGCAATTCGTGATATGGACGTGGCTGCCTCAGTGATTGGGATTCGCCCGATGTATGCCAAATTGAGTGCCTTTGCCGTGAGCTCATTTATTATCGGTATTGCCGGCGGTCTTTGGGGCTATGTGCACTTAGGTTCATGGGAGCCATTAGCCTTTGACTTAAATCGCTCATTACAGCTTTTATTTATGGTGATTATTGGCGGTTTAGGTTCAATTGCGGGTAGCTTCTTTGGTGCCGCCTTTATTGTGCTACTACCCATTATATTGACCCGTATTCCGGAGTTGTTTGGCTTAAATCTCCCGGTGGATACGGCAGCGCATATTGAGCATATGATTTTCGGTTCCTTAATCGTGTTTTTCTTGATTGTTGAACCGCATGGTTTAGCGAAGCTCTGGTCAATTGCTCGTGAGAAGCTGAGAATTTGGCCATTCCCTCACTAATCATTGAATAACGCTACCCTTAGAAGAGCGATTTTTAAAATAACTAAAGTAATTAAAAAACTTCATACATGGGAGACAGAAATGAAGAAATTTATGATCAAAAGCTTAGCGGCAGCGATGACAGTTGCAGGTACTTTTGGTGTGAGCGCAGCTTTAAAAGCGCAGCCAGCTGAGCAGTATTTGCCCTTATTAACTTACCGTACAGGTTCTTTTGCGCCCCTTGGTATTGCTTGGGGTGACGGTAAAATTGATTACCTTGAGCTGGTGAATGCGCAAGGCGGGGTCAATGGCGTCAAAATTCGCTTTGAGGAGTGCGAAACTGCCTATGCCACGGACCGTGGGGTAGAGTGCTATGAGCGTATGAAGAATGCGCACGGTGGTGCTGCGGCTTTTGATACACAATCGACCGGTATTACTTTTGCAGTGACGGATAGAGCACCCAGTGACAAGATGGTAGTACAAACGACGGGTTATGGTTTATCTCAATCAGCAGCGGGTGCCTACTTTGAGTGGAGCTTTCCTTTATTAGGTCATTACTGGACGGCTGCGGACGTTGCGGTACAGCATATTGCTGAGCAAATGGGTGGCTTGGATAAGCTTAAGGGTAAGAAAATCGCTTTTGTTTATCATGACTCCCCATATGGTAAAGAGCCGATTCTATTATTACAAAAGCGCGCCGAAGCGCATGGCTTTGAACTACAACTTTATCCTGTAACTGCCCCTGGGGTTGAGCAGAAGTCTACGTGGTTACAAATCCGTCAGCGTCGTCCGGATCATGTGATTTTATGGAGTGCGGGCGTGATGACACCGACCTCTATTCGTGAGGCGCAGGCGACAGGTTATCCGCGCGATAAGATTTTAGCCATTTGGTGGGCAGGTTCTGAAAATGATGTAAAAGACATCGCGCAAGTCGCTAAAGGCTACAAAACCATTACCTTACACAACTCTGCAGGTAAGGATTTTGGCGTCTATCAGAAGTTAGAGGACGAAGTATATGCCAAAGGTAAAGGTATGGGTAAGGCTAACGGTACCCACGGCACTATTGCTTATAACCGCGGTATGATGATTTCTTTCTTAGCGGTTGAAGCTATTCGTACGGCACAAGAGAAGTTTGGTGTTGGTCAACATATGAACTCAGAGCAGATTCGTTGGGGCTTTGAAAACCTTAATATCGACGAGGCGCGCTTAGAGGAAACTGGCATGGCCGGCATGATGCGTCCTGTCCATACCACATGTGAAGACCACGTGGGCGGTGACTGGGCACGTATTGCGCAATGGGACGGTGCTAAGTGGGAGGTTATCTCTGACTGGATGCAGGCGGATCAAGACTTTGTTAAGCCTATCGTCATGGAAGAAGCCAAAAAATACGCTGATGCCAAAGGTATCACCCCTCGTGATTGCTCTGCTGTAGAGTAATTTAAGCTTAGTTGATCGTAGTTGGAGATTGTTATGCAAGGCCAAATAACACAGCAGGACCAAGCTGCCGTTGTCTCACCAGCGCTTGAAAACGTACTGGATGTTAATGGTATTGAGGTAATTTATAACCACGTTATTTTGGTATTAAGAGGGGTTTCTCTCGTCGTACCCAAGGGGAAAATCGTTGCTTTACTAGGTGCGAATGGCGCCGGTAAAACAACGACCTTGCGAGCGATCTCCAATTTACTCAAAAGTGAGCGTGGTGAGGTCACCAAAGGCATTATTAGCTATAAGGGGGAGGAAGTGCAGGATCTGACCCCGGCCGATTTGGTTAAACGCGGCGTGATTCAGGTGATGGAGGGTCGTCATTGTTTTGAACATTTGACGATTGAAGAAAATCTTCTGACCGGTGCCTATACCCGTAAATTGAGTCGCGGTGATTTGGAAGCGGGATTGGATATGGTGTATCAATACTTCCCGCGTCTAAAAACGCGTCGTAATAGCCAAGCCGGTTATACCTCAGGTGGTGAGCAGCAAATGGCGGCCATTGGTCGCGCCCTGATGGCTAACCCCGATATGATTCTGTTAGATGAGCCGTCGATGGGCTTAGCACCGCAAATCGTGGTGGAGATTTTTGAAATTGTGCGCGACTTAAATACGCGTGAAGGTGTGAGTTTCCTTTTAGCCGAGCAAAACACCAATATTGCTCTGCGTTATTCGGATTATGGCTATATTCTGGAAAGCGGTCGCGTGATGTTGGACGGCACGGCAGAGGAATTGCTCAATAACGATGATGTCAAGGAGTTCTACCTCGGAATCGAGAGTGGTGATCGTAAAAGCTTCCGTGACGGTAAGTTTTATCGTCGTCGTAAGCGCTGGTTAGCCTAGAGGAGGTAGACGATGGATCTCAAGAGTAATGTGCGTAGCGATAAAAAAGCGTCGCCTTATTACAGCTCACGCGAGCTGCGCTCCAAGGATGAGCGTGAGTTTGAGTTGTTTTCTCAATTGCGCCATAATCTGCGCGAATTGATGCCACAAACGCCCCGTTTGCAAGAGCAGTTGCAAGGGATTGATATCGCCACACTACAAAGTCGTGAGGATTTAGCCGCTATCCCCGTGGTGCGTAAATCCACCCTGATGCATCAACAGCATGCGTTACGGGGTAGCGGTGATGTGTGTGAAGGCGTGTTTGGTGGTTTTGCACCGGTGTCTTGGGGGCAGGTGGCACGGGTTTATGCCTCGCCAGGACCGATTTATGAATTGGATAGCAGTCGACCCGACTATTGGCGCATGGCGCAGGCTCTGTATGCCGCCGGTATACGAGGCGGGATGTTGGTGCATAACTGTTTTTCCTATCACTTTACGCCAGCGGGTAATATGCTGGAAAGTGGAGCCTTAGCTCTGGGTTGTTCAGTCTTTCCCGGTGGTATTGGTCAGACTGAGCTACAGGTGAAGTCAATGCAGGATTTGCGCCCTCAGGCTTATACTGGTACACCCAGCTTTTTGAAAATTATTTTGGAAAAGGCCGATGAGATGGGGGTCACAATCGATAGTTTAAAGCATGCGCTTTTTACTGCCGAAGCCTTTACCCCAACCATGCAACAATGGTTCGCCGAGCGTGGTATTGATGGTTATCAATGTTATGGTACCGCCGATTTAGGCTTAATTGCCTATGAAACCTCAGCCCGTGATGGCTTAGTGGTGGCAGAAGATATTATTCTGGAGATTGTATGCCCCGGTACGAACGAACCAGTGCCTGAGGGTGAGGTGGGTGAAGTGGTGGTGACCACGCTCAATCCCGACTATCCACTACTACGCTTTGGTACCAGTGATATGTCAATGATCTTAAGTGGTCATTCTGCCTGCGGTCGTAGTAATGATCGCATCAAGGGTTGGATGGGCCGTGCCGATCAGAGCATTAAGGTGCGTGGCATGTTTGTTCACCCTGAACATGTGGCTGAGTTAGTTAAGCGCTTGGACGGTGTGAGCAAAGCACGCATCGTGGCCGATGCTAAGGTAGGTAGTGAAAATCTTATCTTGCGCCTAGAGCGAGCCGAGGCCACCGATGAAGCGTGGATTGCCAAGGCAGAATCAGCGGCGCGCGAAGTGATTAAGCTGCGTACCGTGGTTGAGGTGTTAGCACCGGGGACCTTGCCGAATGACGGTTTAGTCATCCAGGATCAGCGTGATTATGAGTAGCTGATACGGTCCGTTATAGTCATCGGGGTGGGCACTGGGCACGATAGCTTATGTACTTAGCGCTCACCCTAGCTTTGAAGCCGCTTTGAGTCTAAACTCGTTGAGCCTCTCTTTTAGCCTCGCGCTCGGCTTTTTTGATTTTAGTGCGGATACGGTTTTGCTTTAAGCTCGAAAGATGCTCAACAAACACCTTACCTACTAAATGATCCAGCTCATGTTGAATACAAATGGCGAGGAGGCCGTCTGCCTCTAGGCTAAACTTCTCACCTTGTTCATTGAGCGCTTCTACCGTGATCTCGGAGGCGCGCTCAACCTTATCATAAATGCCGGGCACCGATAAACAACCCTCCTCATAGACGGTTTTATCATCGCTACGAGCGGTAATTTGTGGATTAATTAGCACTAACAGATCATTACGCTCTTCGGAGATATCAATGACGACAATACGCTCATGAATATCAACCTGTGTCGCGGCTAGACCGATACCCTGTGCATCATACATCGTTTCCGTCATGTCCTTAACGATTTGACGGACTCGATCATCCACCTCTTGCACCGGTTTGGCGATTTTATGTAAACGGGGATCAGGGTACTTAAGAATTGATAATATTGCCATTCGTTTAGAAATAAAAAATCCATAGATAGCTGTATTTTAGCATTTTAGCGGTGGATGTTTTTAGCCAATAGCTGAATTGTTCTTTAAGATAATGGCAAAATAAGCAGATGATAAGTTTAGTGATGGTGAGCGCTGGCGGCGGGGTGATAGGGTATGAGTAGCATGGGCATCGATGAGTTAAAAGCTTGGTTACGTTTTAGTATGGAGCCTGGTGTTGGGCCGGTGACGGGGCGGGAGCTGTTGGCTAGGATTGGTTTGCCACAGTTGATCTTTGATGCTTCTTATACCAGTCTAGCGGCTATGTGCTCGCCAGAGATTGCCCGCAGTTTAAGTGCGCCCCCGTCGGCGGAGATTGAGCAGCGGATTGAGCTTAGTTTGGATTGGCTGCAAAGTAGTGCGGTTAATGGCATATTAACCCTCCCTGATGCGGACTACCCGGCAGAGTTGCTGAGCATTCCAGATGCCCCTTTTTTACTGTACTATGCAGGTCAAATCGAAACCCTGAAAAAGCCAAAACTTGCGATTGTCGGCTCACGCCATTCAACCGCTGGAGGTAATGACAATGCCCGTGCTTTTGCGCGTTATTTTGCCGCTAAGTCATGGGCTGTTGTGAGTGGCTTAGCTTATGGTATTGATAAGGCAGCGCACGAGGGGGCCTTGGCCTCGGCTCAGCCGGCAGCCACCATTGCGGTGATGGCGACAGGCTTGGATCTGGTCTATCCGGGGGAGCATATTGAGTTAGCCGTGCGGGTCCGTGACCAGGGTCTTTTGCTGAGTGAGTACGGTATCGGTATGCAAGCCAATACGCATCATTTTCCACAGCGCAATCGCATTGTGGCGGGGCTGAGCTTAGGCGTGCTGGTGGTGGAGGCGGCTAAACGCAGTGGTTCATTAATCACTGCCAAACAGGCCTTAGAGTATAGTCGTGAGGTCTTTGCGATTCCAGGCTCTATCCATTCGCAGTTGGCACGTGGCTGTCATCAGTTGATTCGCGAGGGAGCAAAGCTGGTCGAGCGTGCGGCCGATATTGAGGAGGAGCTACGTGCCGCCTATCGTATTCCGGATTGATGCTCAGCTAGCGATTAGGATAGCTGTTGCAGCGCTACCGCTGTGGTAGTGTCTTTATCATAAGCCGCCGTCCACGATCAAAAAGAGCGTCCGGCCAGGGACGCTCTCATCATCTTAAGGGCTCGGCTTAGGCAGCGCACTTGGCAATTAAGGCGCGGCCAACACGGCTAGCATTTTGGCGACCGATTTGATCGGAAATCCATTGGCCGATTTGCACCGTTTTGTCTAAATTCATACCGGTTTCAATACCCATGCCGTGAAGCATATAGAGTACATCTTCAGTGGCAACATTACCCGTGGCACCCTTCGCATAAGGACAGCCACCGAGACCGGCCACGGAGGAGTGGTAAATACTAATCCCGGCCTGCAGTGAAGCAACAATATTGGCTAGCGCTTGACCGTAGGTGTCGTGGAAGTGGCCAGCAATTTTTTCTTTAGCTACGATATCTGTCACGCGTGACATCACCTCATACACTTGGGCTGCCGTACCCACGCCGATGGTGTCAGCTATATCGATTTCATCACAGCCTAAGTCCTGCATGCGCTTAACCACGTCAAGTACTGATTCGATGGGCACCTCACCTTGATAGGGGCAACCAAAGGAAGTACTGATACTGGCGCGCAGTAGCACCCCGGCCTCCTTGGCTAAGCGAGCAACATCGACAAAACGCTCAATGGATTCGGCAATTGAACAGTTGATATTTTTTTGAGAAAAAGCCTCACTGGCCGCACCAAAAATGACGACCTCATCAGCGCCATTAGCTAGGGCACCCTCAAGACCGCGCACATTTGGTGTCAAGGCAGCATAAACCACACCGCTTTTGCGCTCAATCCCTTGCATAACCTCTGCCGCATCGGCCATTTGTGGTACCCATTTAGGTGATACAAATGAAGCAGCCTCAATTTTTGGGGCGCCGGCATCAACCAAACGATTAACTAATTCAATCTTGGTGGCGGTGGGTACAAACTCCTTTTCATTTTGTAGACCGTCGCGCGGGCCCACCTCCACAATGGTGACTTTTTTTGGGAAATCCATTGTCTACACTCCTCGTAATGATTTTAATGGCTGATCGATTTTAAACGATTTATTAGTGTTGCTTCATACTGTGCCAGCATTTTTTGCTGATTGGCTAAATAGTCCTGCTGCGCTGCATTAGCGGGCGAATGTTTGGGGCTAGACCAAATGGCATCCGGATAATGTGGATCCTGCTCAAAGCGAGGGATAATATGCCAATGCACGTGTGGTACCATGGTGCCGAATTGGGCAAGATTGATTTTAGTGGGTGCAAGCACCTCGCGCTGCACCGTTTCAACTAACCATACATAATCCATTAAGGCGTGGCGTTGAGCCGGTGCTAGATCGCTCATCTCCTGATAATGCGCTTGTAAAATGACACGGGTAAAGGCAGGGTAGTTCGGCTCTTCAGCATTGATAATGCGTACAAAATCATTTTCCCAAAGTAGCCTACCGCCCACCTCCGTGCATAAGACACATTGCTTTTGCATCCTCCAACCCCTTTAATTTAGTCTTGTGCCATCATGGCCGCTAGCGCTTTGCCCGGATCCTCTTGGCGCATAAAGGCCTCACCGATTAAAAAGCCGTAGACATCGTTATCATTCATTAATTTGACGTCATCACGGCTTAAAATGCCGCTTTCAGTGATTAAAAAACGATCTTTTTCTTGGGCGAGCATGTTTTTTAAGCGCAGGGTATTGTGAATATCGGTTTTAAAGCTACGTAGATCACGGTTATTGACGCCAATCATGGGTGACTTAAGCCTTAAGGCGCGCTCCATTTCACTTTCATTATGAACTTCGATTAAGGCATCCATGTTCAAGTCCATGGCGATTTGCTCGAAATCCTGTAATTGCTTATCATCCAAAGCGGCCACAATCAGTAAAATACAGTCAGCACCAAAGGCACGAGCGCGGTAAATCTGGTAGGGATCCACCATAAAGTCTTTACAAATCACGGGTAAGGCGCAGGCAGCACGAGCGCGTCGCAGGTAGTCATGAGAGCCTTGAAAAAACTGCGTATCGGTTAATACTGATAAGCAGCTTGCACCGCCCGCCGCATAACTGATGGCTAAGGCATCGGGATTAAAGTCCTCACGAATCACGCCTTTAGAGGGTGAGGCCTTTTTAATTTCGGCAATCACCGCATTTTTCTTAATATCAATACGCTCTTTTAAGGCATTGGCAAAGCCGCGCGTATCTTGACGTGCTTCTGCCTCTCTTAATAAATCATTGCTGCTGCGCGACTTTTTGAGCTCAGCCACTTCCGCGTGTTTGACCTTAAGAATTTTTAATAAAATATCGTCCATCACACTTCCAAATCGTACTTACTGTTGTGGTCTCAGGGTTTGACTGAATTGGCAGAATTGCTGCATTTTAGCAAAGGCAGCACCGCTTGCCAGTAATTCTTTAGCCATGTCAATCCCTTCTCTGATGCTGTTGGCTTTGTTGCCTGCATAAATGGCTAGACCCGCATTAAAAATGACAATATCTAAAGCCGGTCCCGCTTCATTTTTTAAGACACTTAGCATGATATCGCGCGATTCCTCTTTGTTTTTTACACGATAGCTGCGGTTGGAAACCATCGACATGCCGTAGTCCTCTGGGTGAATTACATACTCGAAGACCTCGCCGTCTTTTAGCTCACCGACTAAGGTGCTGGCGCCTAAGGTTGCTTCATCCATGCCGTCCATACCGTGCACAATCAGCACATGGTTGGCGCCTAATTGCTTTAATACACGCACCTGAATACCTACCAAATCGGGGTGAAAGACCCCCATTAACTGGTTGCCGGCATTGGCCGGATTGGTCAAGGGGCCGAGGATATTAAAGATGGTACGTACACCCAATAGTTTACGAATGGGTGCAATGTTTTTCATGCTGCTATGATGAAAAGGGGCAAACATAAAGCCAATACCAGTTTCCTGAATACTTTCGGCTACCCGCTCAGGCGGTGTCTCCACAAAGGCGCCCAAGGCCTCCAAGCCGTCGGCGCTACCAGCGGGGCTGGAAGCACTGCGATTACCATGCTTGGCAATGGGTACGCCAGCAGCGGCTGCGACAAACATAGCGGTAGTAGAAATATTAAAGGTATTTGAGCCATCGCCACCGGTGCCGCACATATCGAGTGCTTCTTCTGGATGGGCTAATGTGACGCGGGTGCTGAACTCACGCATGACCATGGCAGCGGCGGTAATTTCGTCCACCGTTTCTTTCTTAACGCGTAAACCAATTAAAAAGGCCGCTGCAATTTCTGGAGGCATTTCACCTCGCATCAGCGTGCGCATTAAGCCAATCATCTCATCTTCGAAGATTTCACGATGCTCAATCAGACGAGTGAGGGCTTCTTGATAGGATATTTTCATTAGATATGCTCCGTTTGACGCCACTACCGTATTTATTGTGCGTATTTTAAAAAGTTATTTAATAGCTCATGACCATATTCACTCAATACCGATTCGGGATGGAATTGCACTCCGAATACCGGCAGTTCTTTATGTGCCACGCCCATGATTTCACCATCTTCACTTTCTGCGCTAATCTCTAAACATTCAGGTAAAGAGTCACGTTCAATCACCAAGGAATGATAGCGTGTGACAGTAAAAGGTGAGGGAATATCACTAAAGACATCGCTACCACGATGCGTAATGGTGGAGGTCTTACCGTGCATTAATTGCTTGGCACGAATGATGTTACCGCCAAAGGCAGCGCCGATCGACTGGTGCCCCAAGCAGACGCCTAAAATTGGCACTTGGCCAGCAAAATGCTTAATCACATCCACGGAAATACCGGCTTCAGCAGGCGAACAAGGACCGGGGGAGATGCAAATTAAATCGGGATCCAGTGCCTCGATCTCAGCAATGGTAATTTCATCATTACGCGCTACGGTTACCTCAGCGCCCAACTCACCGAAATATTGCACTAAGTTATAGGTAAAGGAGTCGTAGTTATCGAGCATAAAAAGCTTAGTCATTTGATATTTCCTGTGTTGTTATTAAATTGGCTTATCTAAACCATATTGCACTTGCTCGGCAGCGCGTAGTACGGCACGTGCCTTATGCTCGGTTTCTAACCATTCTTTTTCGGGAACGGAGTCGGCAACAATACCGGCTGCGGCTTGTACATACAGATTGCCGTTTTTAATTAAACCAGTACGAATGGCAATGGCCATATCCATGGTGCCGTTATAGCTGAGGTAGCCTACAGCGCCGCCGTAGATGCCGCGACGTACTGGCTCCAACTCATCAATGAGCTTCATGGCTTGCACTTTAGGGGCGCCAGTCAGGGTGCCGGCGGGGAAAGTCGCCCGTAGCACATCAATGCAATCCATACCTTCCTTGAGAATGCCTTTAACATTGGACACTAAATGCATCACATGTGAGTAATTTTCTACCGCAAATTGATCCGTCACCTCAACGCTACCGGTTTGAGAGACGCGACCAATATCATTGCGAGCTAAATCAATTAACATCACATGCTCAGCAATTTCCTTAGGATCGTTTTGTAATTCCTCAGCCAAAGCTTGGTCCTCTTGCGGTGTACGACCACGTGGGCGAGTGCCAGCTAAGGGACGAATTGTCACTTCGGTATGCTCCTCACCATCGCTATTAAGCACATGCTCTTGGCGTACTAAAATTTCCGGCGATGAACCCACCACGTGGAAGTCGTCGAAATTGTAGTAATACATAAAGGGCGAGGGATTGAGTGAACGTAGCGAGCGGTATAAAGAGAGTGGTGAATCACGGAAGGGCTTACTAATAACTTGACCGATTTGCACCTGCATCAAATCACCCGCCGCAATATGCTCTTTGGCCTGGGCAACCGCCTCTAAAAAGTCCTCTTTAGCAAAAGGACGCTCTTCTGCAGTGACTAAACTAGCCAAGCTATACGGGATTTCAACTGGCTGGCGCAGCATACGACGTAAATCCAGGAGGCGCTTTTGCCCTTTAGAGTAGCTATCCTCTACCCCTGGATCGGCATAGACTAAAAGATAGGTGCGACCAATGACATTATCCACAATCACCGCCTCATCAATATGCATCAGCATAATATCCGGCGTGCCTTCTTCTTGTCCATGGGGGAATGGCTTAACTGCCGGGCCTAAGCTGGGCTCCATATGGCGCACTGCATCGTAGCCGATATAGCCAGCTAAACCACCGGTAAAGCGAGGGATGCCCGGGCGATTAGCCACATTAAAACGTGCCATGTAGCTACGAATAAACTCAAAAGGGTCACCCTCATGCGTTTCTACAATTTGACCGTCGGTAATTAATTCGGTGGTGTTGCCGATATTGCGGATCACGGTGCGCGCAGGTAAACCGATAAAGGAATAACGACCAGAACGTTCACCACCGACGACGGATTCGAGTAAGCAACTCATTTTGCCGCGCTTTTTATCCGCATGGGCAAGCTTTAAATAAATACCCAAGGTGGTGTCTAAATCAGCATAGGTTTCTTGTAGTAGAGGAATGCGGTTGTAACCTTGAGCCTTGAGGGCGTTAAATTCAATTTCAGTCATGGTAATTACTCTCTTTCAAGTGGTAGCGTTTGACCGGGTATCCTTAGTATCAACGTAAAAAAACCCGGTTACTCGAGGTACCGGGTTAATACATCAGTCTTTAAGTTTAGGATTAATTTCAGAGTTTTCAGAGCTACTATCTAGTGAAGACGCTAAATTAAGCCTTAAGACACCATAAACCCGGCGCGCAAAAGCCACCAACGCCAATAATAGGCGATGTTGTTAAGGGCGTAAGCGATAGGGTTAAATGGCATCATTGTAAAAAAATCGTCAAATCCTAATGGATGAATAGTAAAAATGGTAACACAGTTTTATGAAAAAGGTGTGACAATTTTCCTTTTTAGTTTAAGCGCGGCTTAATTAGCTTCGGATAATGCGTTTTGTCTTTCAACCCATTGCGCTACGGCCACTAGATCATCGACGACCGCACCATGCACCGGCGGCGTGATGGCTTGACCCTCATTGTAGCCATAGGGCAGCATCAGGCAGGGGATGGCGGCCGCCGCAGCGGCGGCAGAGTCATTCAGTGAATCACCTACAAAAACGGTATGGTGTGAATCGCTCTGTAGCTGTTGCATGGCATATAACAGGGGTTGCGGATGGGGCTTTTTGTGCTCGCAGGTGTCACCGCCCACTAGCACATCAAAGTAAGGCAGAATGCCTTTTTTCTCCACCAGTGGGGTAGTAAATTCCATCGGCTTATTGGTGACAATGCCAAGGCTTAAGCCCATGGCTTTGAGCCGATCTAAGCCCTCACGCACCTGGGGATAGAGCACACTGCGATCGCCATTGCTTGCATGATAATGACGCTTGAAAATGGCCTTGGCTTGCTGAAAAAGCGCTGGATCCGCACTGGTAGCCTCAATATCATCGGCTAAAAAGCGGATGATCAGACGCTCTAGGCCTTTACCTACAAAGGTGCTAAGCCTTTCCTCGGAGAGCATGGGGCGTCCTAATTCGCTTAAACTTTGATTGGAACAATAGGCCAAATCCGGCATGCTATCAACCAAGGTACCGTCGAGGTCAAATAAGACGGTGGTGATGGTGGCGTGGGTTGTGCGTTTCATCAGTTAAATTTTAATTAATTTACCGTCGGCTAGGGCAATTTGCTCACGCATTTGTCCAATCACGCTTTGATAATTATCAGCACCGAAAATAGCTGAGCCGGCCACAAAGGTATCGGCGCCTGCCGCCCGCACCTCAGCAATATTGTCCACCTTAATGCCACCATCAACCTCAAGACGAATCGCTTGACCGCCTGCCGCTGTCCAGGCATCAATGCGATGACGTAGCCGGGTGATTTTGTCGAGGGTGGAAGGAATGAACTGTTGACCACCAAAACCGGGGTTGACCGACATCAGTAACACCATATCCAGCTTATCCATAACATAATCCAAAACGCTCAAACTGGTGGCTGGGTTGAGTACAAGACCGGCTTGACAACCATGCTCACGAATCAGATTTAAGCTGCGATCCACATGTTTTGAAGCTTCCGGATGGAAGGTGATCATATTGGCTCCCGCCTTGGCAAATAGCGGGATAAGGCTATCAACCGGCTCTACCATGAGGTGCACATCAATCACCGCATCGGTATAAGGACGAATGGCTTCACAGACTAAAGGGCCGATGGTGAGATTGGGGACGTAGTGATTATCCATCACGTCGAAGTGGATCCAGTCGGCGCCATCAGCAATCACTTGCTTTACCTCATCGCCCAAACGGGCAAAGTCGGCAGATAGGATGCTGGGGGCGATAATCGCAGGAAGTAAGCTCATGGTAGATACGTTGTTCATTAGATTAAAAATTAAAAGCAGTCGCCGGGCACATGCACCCAACCGCTCATGATAATACGGGCACTGCGGCTCATAATGGCCTTTTTCACTTGCCATTGACCATTCTCTTGAACCGCTTCAGCGCCTACCCGTAAGGTGCCTGAGGGATGCCCGAAGACCACGCCTGCGCTAGTGGCACCGCCTGCCGCCTGATTAACCAAGGTGCCGGGCACCGCGCTAGCCGCCGCAATGGCGACTGCTGCCGTACCCATCATCGCGTGATGGAGCTGCCCCATGGATAAAGCACGCACATGTAAATCAATGGCATCGGCTGCAATGGCTTTGCCACTGGAGGTAGTGTAGTCCTGTGCTGGTGCTACAAAAGCGATTTTAGGGGTGTGCTGACGGTCTTTAGCCTCTTGCACGTCGTTGATTAGGCCCATGGCCTTGGCACCGTATGCGCGGATCGTCTCAAAGCGAAGTAGGGCCTCGGGATCACTGTTAATATCGCTCTGCAACTCAGTGCCTTTGTAGCCTAACTCCTCTGCTTTTAAGAAAATGGTCGGAATCCCTGCGCTAATCATGGTCGCAGAAAATGTCCCAATGCCTGGTACTTCCAATTGATCCACTAGATTGCCGGTAGGGAACATTGAAGCACCTGCTTCCCCGTCATCATCCGAGGGATCGATAAACTCAATAATAATTTCAGCGGCAGGAAAGGTCACGCCGTCTAACTCAAAATCACCCGTTTCCTGTACCTGACCGTTAGTGATAGGGACATGGGCAATAATGGTTTTTTGAATGTTGCGCTGCCAGATCTTAATTGTGCAGATACCGTTGTCAGGGATTTTTGCTGGATCAATTAAACCGACCTGAATGGCAAAGGGTCCAACCGCCGAGGTTAAGTTACCGCAGTTGCCGCTCCAATCAACGAAATCATTGCTAATGGCTACCTGACCAAATAAATAATCCACATCGTGCTCAGGCTGCGTGCTTTTGCTGACAATGACGGTTTTGGAGGTGGAGGAAGTGGCGCCACCCATACCGTCAATTTGCTTGCCGTAGGGATCGGGACTACCAATCACTCGCTTTAAAATCGCATCACGCGCTGCACCTGGTTGTTGTGCCGCTGGCGGTAAATCATTTAAGCTAAAAAATACCCCCTTACTGGTGCCGCCACGCATGTAGGTGGCAGGGATTTTAATTTGTGCGACCTGGCTCATGTCTGATCTCCAAAATATTATAGTTTATGACTTTCGATTATAACGCTTATTGATAAAAAAATGCCGGGCGCTGCTAAAAAGCATTCCCGGCATGGAGTAGAGCGTGGGCGGTGCGACGTTACCGCTGCGTAGGCTTACTAGTAAGCCATGCGATCGAGAACAGCGCGGTTTACTCTTTCAATCAGTGCTTTACTGTTTTTGCGTAGCTTGCGACTTGGGCGTACGCCATCCATTGCTAGCGTTCGCTCGGCACCCTCGCGACGATCGTTGTGCTTGCGTGCTTTGGCTGTGCTCTGCGAGGCCGCTTTGGGGCGACGCGCTGGCTGCGCTACCTTAGCCGAAGCGGCGTTGTTTGTGCGCTCAAAGTCTTTGTCTAAACCGTCAAAATCGCTTGCTTTTTCACGGCGTGGCGCAGTGCGACGCTTGGCGTTACTGGCTTTAGCACTATCTCGGCGAGCTTTGGAAGCATTGCTTTTAGGCTTGGTGCTTTGACGAATAGGCTCTAAGCCATCAATGGTTTCCACCTCAAAGGGTTGACCAGTAAAGCGCTCAATTTTTTTAATTTTAATGCCCTCAGCAAAAGTAGCAAAACTATAGGCGCGACCATCCCGTCCGGCGCGACCCGTGCGACCAATACGATGTACATAATCCTCAGGTTGCAGCGGTAAATCAAAGTTAATGGCGTGGCTAATACCTTGCACATCAATACCGCGTGCGGCCACATCAGTGGCTACCAGCACATGTAGTTTGCCATTTTGTAATTGAGTAATGGTGCGATTACGTTGGCGTTGATTCATATCGCCATGTAAAGCGGCGGCTTTGTAATCATTGTCTTTGAGACGCTGGGCCAGATCCTCGGCACTGCGTTTGGTCGCCGTAAAGACAATGGCTTGGTAAACCGGCTCATTATCTAAAATATGCCTTAAGAGGCGGAACTTATGTCCGGCATTATCCGCATAGAGTAGGGTCTGCTCAATATTTTCGTGCTTTTGCGTTTGGTTGGCGACATTAATGCGGACCGAGTCCTTTAACATACTCGCTGCTAATTCCGCTAAAGTGCGTTCAAAGGTGGCGGAGAACATTAAGGTCTGACGAGACTCGGGGGTATGCTTCACAATGGCTTTCATGTCCTCCAAGAAGCCCATATCTAACATACGATCCGCCTCATCCAATACCAAGGTCTCAATTTGTTTGAGGTCGACACGAGCGGCGTTGAGGTGATCAATTAAGCGTCCCGGTGTGGCCACTAAGACATCAACTCGGCGGCTTAAGGCGTTAATTTGTGGGCCGTAAGGCATACCACCAACCACCGTCGCAACTCGTAAACCACGCATGCCTGCACTGTATTGCTTGGTGGCAGCGGCTACTTGCAGCGCCAATTCACGAGTCGGTGTGAGTACCAGTAAGCGCACGCTTTGCTGCTTAGTGGCAGGCGTGGTGGCGATACGGTGTAAGGCGGGGAGCACGAAAGCAGCTGTTTTACCACTACCGGTTTGGGCGCTGACGATTAAATCCTTACCCTGAAGGGCAGCGGGAATGGCGGTGGATTGCACCTCGGTGGGTTCAACAAAGCCAGCTTTTTTTAAGGCAGATAGCAATACCGGTGCTAAGCCTAATGATTCAAAAGACATAGTAATTTCCTTATTAATCTCGTGTCGGTTTATATCGTGCCGACCGGATCAACGCATGGTGAAACTACGTCAGGGGTTGGAGCGATAATATACAAAAACGAACTGTTTAAATATAAACCAATCGCTTGCGATGAAGCATCGTTTAAAAGCGCTGGTTGTGATTTGAGTGAGTCGTGTGGCGGCTGTGATAGCCAATGGATGGATGCCGTGACTTATTCAGATAAGCAATTCATTATAAAGGGTTTCCCCTAGCTGTCAAGTATTAATCTTTGAACGAGGCAAATGCTTAAGTTGTAAGCTGTGCTTGTTGTTTTTTGATGCCTTGGCGTGGTCTTTGGCTTGTGTTTTGGACGGTGCTGGTTGAGGTCGTAAAACGTGCGTTGCTAGTTAATATCGGATTGATTTTGAGCTAGCTATGCGACTAAATTTTTGCTGGATTTATACGTAGTTTTGACTAGGTATTCAAGGGTATGTTATTGGCGCCAATTATTCATTAGTCTAATGCAATATCGATCTAATTTATGGTGAGTATAGAGAGAAAATCGCGAGGTTTTTTATGAAGCAGACATTGGATTGCGCTATCTTGCATTTTGATCAGGTGGCTGGGCGTGGGGTGTCAGGACAAGCGGCGTTGGCAGATGGTTCCGATAGGTTTAAGCAAGTTGTGATTAAGCATAAGCGCTTGCGAGTTCACGATGTCGCTTTATCCGAGTTAGTGCCAGCGACCGACGAGCTTCAGTTTCGCGAGGAGGATCGGCAGTTTTTATTGATGCAGTTGATGCGCTATGATGTGGTGATCCTGTTATTAAATACCGAGAGTTTAAGCTTGGCGCGGCGCTTTTTGTTTTTTATGCATAGTGCCGAGGAGTTTCATCCAAATCTATGCCCAGTCTTTGCCTTAGTCTCCGGGGTGCAACCAGTCGCAATGATTGATTTGTTGCGTTTGGGTTTAAGTGATTTTATGCGTTACCCCATCAATCAGGAGGAGTTGCGAGTGCGGCTGTTAGCGGCAGCTAATAAGCCGAGTTTGCATCGTTCGCATGATTACACTGTGACGCGGACTGCGACTCATGATGGCATCGTAAGTTTAAGTGCGCCGAGTCACCCATCGTATCAGGAGCCGAAGCGCGCATTTTTTGAGGCGCTGTTACGGAGTGCCGAGCAGCATACGGGTCATTATGCCTTTGCTTTCAGTGACCAGCATGTTAGCTATTACAATGAGGGTTTTAAGGAGGCTAAACAAAACGTGGTTGACCGCTTTGAGCATGGCTATTTGAGCTATATGTTACGCTCGACCAAGGGTAATATCGCACAAGCCGCCACGCTGGCTAAGAAAAATCGCCGTTCTTTTTGGGAGTTGATGCGCAAGCACAAGATTGATGCTGAGCAGTTCCGTCCGGATGTTTAGGTGGATTCATTTGTTTAAAGAGGGGTAGTCGTTTATAATTTGTCATCAAAAATTAACGACGAGTGCGCAGGATTCCTATCTGCTATCCCTCTTTAACTGATTTTCCGGAGGTTTTATGTTTCCCACCTTAAAAAATGATGTTTTCTTGCGTGCTTTAAAGCGTCAAGCCGTTCCTTATACACCCGTGTGGTTGATGCGCCAAGCAGGCCGTTATCTGCCAGAGTATCGTGAGTGCCGCGCCCAAGCGGGTTCATTTATGGGTTTAGCCTCTAATCCTGAGTATGCTTGTGAGGTGACCTTACAGCCGATCCGTCGCTTTGATTTGGATGCCTCAATTTTATTTGCCGATATTTTATTAATCCCTGACGCCATGGGTTTAGATTTGAGCTTTGTCCAGGGTGAGGGGCCTAAGTTCGCTAATCCGGTGGATAGTGAGCAGCGTGTAGCTGAATTGCAGACACCCGATATGGAGAAGTTGCGCTACGTTTTTGATGCGGTCACTTTGATTCGTCAGGAGTTAGGCGGCAAGGTACCTTTAATCGGCTTTGCCGGTAGTCCGTGGACGGTTGCTTGCTACATGGTTGAGGGTGGTTCTACACGTGAATACCGCAAGATCAAAACCATGATGTATCAGCGCCCTGATTTGTTAAAGCAAATTCTTGAAATCACGGCCACTGCCACGGCGGTTTATTTGAATGAGCAGATTAAGGCGGGTGCGCAAGCGGTGATGATTTTTGATAGCTGGGGTGGTGTTTTACCTGACGGATTATTCCAGCAGTTTTCTTTAGCCTATACGCAAAAGGTAATTGATCAGCTAAATCGTCAGCATGAGGGCGAAGATATTCCGGTGATTGCCTTTACGAAGGGCGGTGGTTTGTGGATCAAAGACATTGCCGCCACCGGTGCCGATGCAGTCGGTTTGGATTGGACGATGAGCCTAGCTCGCGCACGTCAGGAGACGGGTGATAAGGTTGCCTTACAGGGTAATATCGACCCCATGGCTTTATTTGGTAGTGAGGAGAGTCTGCGCCAAGAGGTACGCCGCGTCATTGATGATTTTGGTCCGGTAGGCCAAGGTGGTCATGTGTTTAACTTGGGTCATGGCATTTCTCAATTTACTAATCCGGAGCAAGTGGCAGTATTAGTAGACGAGGTGCATAATCACAGTAAGCAGTATCACAACTAAGACGTTTTTGTTGTTAGTGTCAATGACGTGTCATCGGAGCCCATTGTCTACGGATTAATGGGCTTCTTTTAACTGGAGAGCATCATTTATGCAGCGGCCTTGGGTGCGCGTTGCCTTGGCTTTGCCAATGGCTGATTCATTCGATTATCGTCTAGCAGAGGGGATGCAAGCGATGATTGGTCAGCGCGTGCGTGTGCCCTTCGGCGCCAAGGAGCTGATTGGCTTTGTGATCGAGCGGCCAGAGCAGCCTGCGTATGAGGAGTCGTCAATCAAGGAGGTGTTGGAGGTCTATGATGATTTGCCGCCCATGCCGACGGATTGGCTGGATTTCGGTCGTTTTGCTGCCAGTTATTATCAGCGCCCACTGGGTGAGGCATTACTATCCACTCTCCCCACGCCACTGAAAAACCCTAAGGCCTATACTGGTGCCCGTGCTGCCGGTGGACCGGTACAGCGGCTATTAAAACGTCAGGCTTCGGCTGCTAAAAAGGCCGCCAAAGCAGCGGCAAAAGAGCGTCAACAGGCGGAAGAGGATGGAACTGACACCGCCGTGTCGAGCCTAGGCCAGTCTGCAGAAGTAGCGGAGACCGAGTCGCCTCAGCGTCCGCAGTTATCTGCGGCACAGCGCACTGCTTTTCAGCATATCACAGCGATTGAGGGCTATAGAACGGTGTTACTGCATGGGGTGACCGGTAGTGGTAAGACCGAGGTGTATTTGCACGTGGCTGAGCATATATTGGCGCAAGGCAAACAGGTGATGATATTGGTGCCAGAGATTAATCTGAGCCCTCAATTACAAGCTAAGTTTCAAGAGCGATTTCCACATGAGCAGATAGCTATTCTGCACAGTAATTTATCTGATGGTGAGCGTTTGGCAGCTTGGGTGGCGGTGCAGACGAAGCAGGCGGGCATCATCCTCGGCACGCGTATGGCGATTTTTGCGCCGGTGCAAAATCTCGGTTTGATTGTGATTGATGAAGAGCACGACGCCTCCTATAAGCAATTAGACGCCTTGCGTTATTCGGCCAGAGACTTGGCAGTGTGGCGTGGACACCAATTAAATATTCCAGTGGTCTTAGGCTCTGCTACGCCATCCCTGGAAAGCTGGCAACATGCCAAAGAGGCGAAGTACGATCTTTGCAGCTTGCCTGAACGGGTGGGCGCCTTGGCCTTTAAACCGAGTTTTGAGTTTATCGATACACGCAAAACGCCTTTAGTGGAGGGCATTAGTCAACAGATGTTGGACGAGATTCAGCACTGTATTGAACGAGGTCAACAAGCATTGGTGTTTATTAATCGGCGTGGTTTTGCGCCGGTGTTGCATTGCCCTACCTGTGCTTGGAATAGTGAGTGCAGCAGATGCTCGGCTTTTATGGTGATGCATCGCCTGCCGAGTGGTGGTCACGGCACTAAGCGCCACAATGGACCTCCTACTTATCAGTTGCAATGTCATCATTGTGGTTTGCAGCGACGTCCGCCTAGCGCCTGTCCGGACTGTGGTAATACAGATATCCAGCCCTTAGGACGCGGGACGCAAAAGGTGGAAGAGTATTTGCGGCAGCAGTTTCCCGATGCTAGGATTCAACGCATTGATGCCGATAGTACCAAGCGTAAGGGACAGGCTGAGGAGCTTTTTAATCGGGTGCATGAGGGCAAGATCGATATTTTGGTCGGCACACAAATGGTGTCCAAAGGGCATGACTTCAAAAATCTTAATTTAGTGTGTGTATTGAATGCGGACGCTGGGCTATACGCACACGATTTTCGCTCCTCAGAGCGACTATTTGCGCAGTTATTGCAGGTGGCGGGTCGCGCCGGACGTCACTTGCCCGGGGGCAAGGTCTTAATTCAAAGTAATGAGCTCAATCATCCACTCTATCAAGCCTTACAAAGGCAGGATTATGAACTGTTTGCCGAGCATACGCTACAAGAACGACGTCTGGCGCAGTTGCCGCCGTTTTCCTTTCAGACCCTAGTAACGGCAAGTAGCAAAGAAATTGAAAGATGCTTAGCATTTTTAGAAGAAATTAAAGCCATTGTGTTGGCTGAAGACTATGCGGATGAGCCAGCTTATCAGCACTTACGCGAGCTACAAACGGGAATCCGTTTCTATGACCCCGTGCCTTTACGGATTGTGCGAGTGTTTCATATGGAGCGAGCGCAGCTGTTAATTGAGTCAGCCTCGCGCGCCAGATTGCAGCGTTTTTTACCCTATTGGGCTGAGCAGATTGCAAAAATCGCTAAAAAGCATCGGCTAAAATACGTGATTGAAGTCGATCCGCTAGAGATTTAAGCTTATGTTGAACCACGCACGTGATTAATTCAGTATGTCTCATTCTACTCATCGTCAATCTTCAGAGCACAGTATGGGCTTAAATGCCATGCAGTTGGAGGCGGTCAAGTATTTGGACGGTCCTTGCTTGGTCTTAGCGGGAGCGGGTAGTGGTAAGACTCGAGTCATTACCCAAAAAATTGCTTATTTAATTAATACTTGCGGCTATAACGCGCGTGGCGTGTTGGCCTTGACCTTTACTAATAAAGCAGCAAAAGAAATGATGGAACGGCTAAAGTCTTTAGTCGAGCCAAGCTTAATTCGAGATCTGACGGTTTGCACCTTTCATGCTCTAGGCGTGCGCTTTTTAAGAGAGGAGGCGAAGTTTGCCGGTTTAAAGCGAGGTTTTTCAATTCTAGATGCTACCGATGCAGCCGGTATTATTCAGGAAATGCTGAGTACCACCGACAAGGGGCGGATTCGGGCAGTACAGCAAGTGATTTCACTGTGGAAAAATCAGCTGATTCTACCTGAGCAAGCAGAAAACTTAGCGCAAACGCCGGATGAACAGGATGCAGCCAGACTGTATCGTAGTTATGAAGCGACCTTAAAGGCCTATCAAGCGGTGGATTTTGATGATTTAATCCTTTTGCCAGTACTGCTGATGCGCGAGCATGAAGAGGTGCGAGAACGTTGGCAGCAACGCATTACTTATTTACTGGTGGATGAGTATCAGGACACCAATGCCTGCCAATACAAATGGCTGAAGTTATTAACGGATTTTCGTCAGCAATTTACCGCCGTGGGCGATGATGATCAAGCTATTTATGCGTGGCGTGGTGCCACGGTTGAAAATTTATCGCGCTTATTGAGCGATTATCCTAAGCTGAAGTTAATTAAACTGGAACAAAATTATCGCTCAGTAGGACGCATTTTAGAAGCGGCAAATAATGTGATTGCCAATAATCCTAGCGTTTTTTCTAAAAAGCTTTGGTCCTCATTTGAGGAGGGATCGCCGGTGCAAGTGGTGGTGATGGATAATGACCAAGCCGAAGCCGAAACCGTTGCCATGCGGATTACCCAAGCACGTTTTCAACAGCGTGCCGACTGGAAGGATTTTGCCGTGTTGTACCGTGGCAATCACCAAGCCAGGGTGATTGAACAGGCCTTTAGGGAAATGCATATTCCTTATGTGTTGACGGGTGGGCAAAGCTTTTTTGATAAGGCCGAGGTGCGGGATATCTTGGCTTATTTACGTCTGTTGGTTAATGAGGAAGATGATCCAGCTTTTATCCGCGCCGTTACTACCCCTAAGCGCGGTATTGGGCAAGCGACCTTGACCGGCTTGGGCGAATTGGCTGCTGCCAAGGAAATTAGCTTGTATGAGGCGATTTTTGAAGATGAACTGATAAATTACATCAATGAAAAGCAGCTTCAAGCTTTGAGAGCCTTTGCCCATGTGATTGAAAGTATTCGTTGGCAGGCTAACCGTGGACGTGCCCCTGCGCGGGCGGTCGATTTGCTGAGTAATCCAGCGTTGTACCGGAGTGAGGAGCGTAAGGCGCCCGAGCTATTAGATGAATTAATGCGTTTTATTGATTATGAGCGTTATTTATACGATAGCTTAGAAGAGCGTAGTGCCTTATCGCGCTGGCAAAATGTCCAAGAGCTCTTGAGCTGGCTAAAAACCAAAGCTGTTGAGGAGGAAATGGATTTATTGCAGTTGGTGCAACGCATTGCCCTCATCACCATGTTGGAGCGCAGTGAGGACGAAGAAGAGATTGATGCGGTGAAGCTTAGCACCATTCACGCCTCCAAAGGCTTGGAGTACCCTTATGTGCATTTAATCGGCACCGAAGAGGGTTTATTACCGCATTTGGGCAAGGATGATGAATACGGCGACCCGAATAAGGAGGACGGCGGTTACAGTGAACGCATTCAAGAAGAACGGCGCCTGATGTACGTGGCCATTACCCGAGCACAGAAGCATTTGACCGTAACCTGGTGTAAAAAGCGCCGTCGTGCGCGCGAGGATATAATCTGTGAGCCATCGCGCTTTATTGCCGAAATGGGATTAGAGAGTGGCGTCGCCATTGAAAAGGATCCCTTTCAGGGGATGTCGCCTAAGGAACGTTTAGCGCGGCTACGCGACATGTTGACGCAAAAGAAGTAGCTTATCACGGGGTCGATTGTGCCCTTAGCGGTGCAGCCTTTGTTAAACTCATAGGGTAATAACAGGCTCTATGCAGAAATAATAGGATTTTGCTTATGCAGGAAAATCAATTTGATAGCGATATTATTGTGATTGGTGCGGGTCCCGCCGGCCTTAGTTTTGCTCGCGGCGTGGCGCCCACTGGCTTAAAAGTCACCTTGATTGAGAAAAGCTCTGAGTCCGTTTTGGCTGATCCGCCCTATGATGGTCGTGAAATTGCCTTAACTCACACCTCGCGCGAGATTATGCAAAAGCTGGATATGTGGCAGCGGGTTGATGAAAAATCCATTTACTTCTTGCGTGAGGCGCGGGTATTGGATGGTGAGTCTGATTACTCCTTGACCTTTCCGCATCCAAAGCGGGTGCGCGGTCGTGAAATTGATACTTTAGGCTATTTAATTTCCAATTACAATATCCGCCGTGTTGCCTATGAATCGCTGCAGGGTTTTGACAATATCACTTTTCAGACCGGCTTGGGTGTGACGCAGGTCACCACTGGTACTGATAAAGTCACAGTGACCTTAGAGGATAATCGCGTACTGACTGCGCGCATGTTAGTTGCAGCCGACAGCCGTTTTTCTAATACTCGTCGTCAGCTAGGCATTGCGACCGATATGCATGATTTTGGGCGCACTGTGATGGTGTTCCGCACTGAACATACGGTGCCCAATCATGAAATCGCATCGGAGTGCTTTTTCTACGGACGCACCTTGGCCTTATTGCCCTTGGGCGACCATATGACAAACTGTGTGGTGACCATTGATTCGCATCGAGCGCAGGAGATTTTGAGTCTTAATCGCGAGGAGCTGGCCGCTGAGATGATGCGTATGCTGAATAATCGCTTTGGTAAGATGAAGGTACTGAGTGATGTGCATACCTATCCTCTAGTCGGAGTGCATGCGCGTAGCTTTGTGGCGCAGCGTAGCGCCTTAATCGGCGATGCCTCCGTGGGTATGCACCCGGTCACTGCGCACGGCTTTAACTTGGGTCTGGGCGGCGCTGATATTTTGGCGACAGTGATTAGTGAAGCCCATACACGGGGCGAGGACTTTGCCTCTGAGGCGGTGTTAAAGCGCTATGAGCGCAAGCATATGCCACACACCCTGTTTTTATTCCATGGGACCAATGCCATTGTTAAGCTCTTTACCAATGAGCGTGCACCGGCTCGATTGCTACGCTCGGCCGTGGTGCGCTTGAGTAATAATCTACCGCCGGTGAAGTTCTTTATCAGTCGTCAATTAACGGGTTTTTAGTTTTTCCACGGCTAAGACGTAGGGGGCGGGTGCAGCGGTATTTTCAAATTGATAGCGTAGGCTTCGGTAGCGCTCAGTATCAAGCTCGCGAATCCACCGATCCAGGGCTGTTTGCTCATCACGGCCCTGCGCATGCCCCGGATAGACCACCACAATCAATACGCCACCTTCTTTTAATAGCTCTAGTGCTTGTTCAATAGCGCTTAAGGTGGTCTCGACCAAGGTGGTAATGGATTTATCCTGTCCTGGTAAATAGCCTAGATTAAAAAGCACCACGGCGACCTCAGTTTCCACTACCTCCTGCATCAACTGATGCCCACATAAATGCAATTGACAGCGCTCAACTAATCCATGCGCTTCTAAGCGTGCTCTGGTGCTTTGGAGGGCTTGTGCTTGTATATCAAAGGCGTGCACCAGCCCCTCAGGCCCTACCCACTGGGCTAACTTCACTGTATCGTGACCATTGCCCATGGTGGCATCAATCACCGTGTCGCCGGGAGCTATCGCCCGGGCGGCTAAGCTATCGGCAAAATGGATTATCTGAGGCAGTATAAACGGACCCCTGCTGCGACGAGGTGTAAGCGCTTGCTTGCTAGTCATTATCAATTTCTTTATGTTGTGCTTTTTTGGTCTTAGCGATAATATTACAATGTCACATATAGTTTAGCTAAATTTTTAAGGAGAATAACATGTTAAAAGTTAATAAGTTGAAGCTGAGCGCAGCAGCTGCCGCTCTGTTGACCTTTAGTGCGTGTGCTGTTGGTCATGGTAATCATGATCATGGACATGGTCATGGTCATGATATGCATCATGGTGGGCATTCCATGGCTGAGTTCACTGGCAAAGAAAGCACCTTGGATAGCGTAGAGTTTAGCCGTTGTTGGGTGCGTTTAGTGCCTGAGCGTCCTTCAGCTGCCTATTTTGAGCTAAAAAATACTGGCTCTGAAACGATTACTTTAATTGGTGCCCGTGCTACGAATTTCCACGATGTGATGCTGCATCAGACAGTGGTTAAGGATGGTAGCAGTAAGATGATCAACCTTGATAAATTGGCGCTTGAGCCCGGGCAAACGGCGGTGTTCAAGCCCAAGGATAATCACGTGATGCTAACAGCTGATTCTGCCGATGTGGTCAAGGTAGGTGACAAAATCAACTTGGAGTTTAAGTTTGAGGGTGACAAGGTCGCTACCACTGAATGTGTGGTTAAACCGATTAATGCCATTTCTTTTGATTAATTCATGGCGTTAAGGCAGGAGGCGATTCCTGCCTTATTTTTTCTAATCAAGTCCTAAATGTGTCAATACTGCCTGATTAAAGCGTTGCGGCATCGCCAGATTCATACCGTGCGTGGCATTTTCTAGGATATACACGGCGGCTTCAGGCCAGAGTGCACTCAGTTCACGGATGATATGTGGAAAGGGTGCCGGACTCTGAGCGCCGCCGATTAAGCTGATCTGGAATTGAGCCAAGGGGGCTAGCGCTTCCTTATCAAATAGCACCGCTTGCTCATACTGTTGCAATTCTAAGGTATTGGCATTGTTACGAACCATGCGCTTAAACCAAGGAACCATCTTGGCCCAAGTGCCTTCACCACTCACCGCATCAATAAAGATTTCTAGCCCCTCATCAACCGCACCCGATTGAATTAATTGCAAAGCCGAAGCCTTCCAGTGGATACCCTCTTGGAGCTCTTGCGGATTGCGCAAGCCCGGGTCGGCCAGAATTAATGAGGCGATATGCTCAGGCGCCTGTTGGGCCATACGTACGGCAACCGCAGCCCCTCTGGAATGACCGAGCAGATGCGCTTTTTCAATTCCTAAGTGCTGTAGTAAATTGAGCAAATCGGCAGCATGCTGCTCTGCACTGAAACTGATGGCTTCAGGCTCATTAAGCGGCCAATAATGCCTTAAGCTAGGGATAATTAGACGACATTTAGCGGCTAAAGTAGGGGCTTGGAAGCGCCAATAGCGGTAGTCGCAAAGTGAGCCATGGATAAGTACCAAGGTCTGACCCTCGCCCTCATCAATAAAGGCTTGGGTCAGACCGTTAATTGATTGTTCTTGTAATTCGGACACTGGAAAAATCAGGCTAATTAGTACATTTTTAAGCGTTCTTGGGCAGTATCGGCTGCAGGCGAATTAGGGTACTGCTGAATCACGCGCTGTAGGGTTTGCTTAGAACCCTCGATATTATTCAGCTCTAATTGACTGCCGGCAACAACTAATAAGGCATCACCCGCTTGTGGATCCTGAGGATAGCTGCTGACCATGCGCTCTAAGCGGCTGATTGCGCCTTGGAAATCACGAATAGCGTAATAGCTGCTGCCCTCATAGAAGCGTGCAGCCGGTGTTAAGACACTGCGTGGGTAGGCACTGGCAAAGTTGTTTAAGGCATTTGCCGCCATCTCGTACTCGCCCTGACGGAATAGGTTGATCGCATTATCATAGTCATGCTGCTCATTCGGATCACCTACTTGCGGGTTAGGTCCAAAATCGTCATAGTTTTGCTGTGAAGAAGCTTGCTTCGCTGAATGGTCCAAGCTCTCTAACTGACCGCGTAACTGCGCGATCTCCTTTTGTAAGGCCTGAATCTGGTTGGATAACTCTAAACGTGATAAGCCGGCCATTTTTAATTGTGAGCGCAGCTCTAAGATGGCGCGTCTCGCATCCTCATCTTCAAAAGCCATCGCCGGACTGCTAAAACCGGCACCTAAAATAGCACTGCTGAACACTAGTAAGGAGAGTTGACGTTTAAACATGCTTTACATTCCTTGGTGGTTTATCGTTTTAAGTCGTAAAAGTTGGCTTGTGCTTAGAAAAAGCTACTCTTTATCCTACAGCAATAAGGCTGTTTTGTGATTAATGACTTGTTGCTGTTTGTTGCAAAAATAATGCCACAACTATGGAGTTGCGGCATTATGACAAGCTCAGATCCGAAGATCACTGAAGATCATCGATCCTAGCGGATGTAGTTGATATCCGCGCGACGGTTTTGAGCGTGAGCTTCTTCAGACCAACCCTGAGCGATAGGACGCTCTTTACCGAAGCTGACAGCTTCGATTTGAGCACCGTTAACGCCACGGTTAACTAATTGCTGAGCAACGGCGACTGAACGACGCTGACCTAAGGCTAAGTTGTACTCAGAAGAACCGCGGGCGTCAGTATTACCCTCAATGCGGATGCGCTGCTGAGCGTTAGCAGATAGGTATTGAGCGTGCATTTGTACTAATGGTAAGTACTGCTCTTCAACATTGTAACGGTCGAAACCGAAGAATACAGAACGTTGTTGAGCTAATGGACTGTTAGGGTTGAATGGATCCATTACAGCACCAGTCTGTGCGCCAGTTTGACCTGTTGTGTCAGTGGTTGTCTTGGTGGAGCTACACGCAGCTAGAGTAGCAGCTAAAGCAGCAATAGCAAATGTTTTAACGATACGAGATTTCATCGGAAAACTCCTAGTTTTTGATTAAATAAAATTTTTATAATTGCAAACCATATGGTAGCAAAGCTCGAAGACAGCTCGCTAACTCCTCGTGTGAGAACTTACTCACCGCCTTCCCCAAACGCTGGATTATGCTGTAGAGTGCGCACTACCTCTTAAATTAAAATATAACAGGTTTAAAGCATTAAGTGGCGTAAAACCTGCAACAAATTGCGACTCGATGCAAGTTATCAGCGAATGTGTTAGCAAAATATGACAGTTTTATCACAAGACGTATTAAAAAGCTTGCGCTATATCCGCTATTGCTTAATCAACAAATGGTCCCCAGGCGGCACTACTGATGCTGCCAGATGAGGTTGGGATAATTTGTTGATTCGTGCCATCCACATTCACTAAGGCTAAGTTTGAGCCAGAGACGTAAAGAATCTGTACACCATTGGCCGAGAAGCTGGGCGATAAATCGTTAGGGCCACGGGTTAGCAGTTGGTCACCACCGCCGCCTAAATTGGTGAGAGCGATTGAATACGCGCCACCTCGCATACTGGAGTTAACTAGTTTTAAACCGTCTGGTGAAATGGCACCGGAAACGTTTTGTGAACCGTTAAAAGTGATTCGGCTAGCACCGCCACCACCTAGGCCAGCACGATAAATCTGCGGGCTGCCACCGCGGTCACTCGTAAAGATAATGCCGCTGCCATTTGGGAAGAAATACGGCTCGGTATCAATTTCTGGTGAATCGGTGATTTGACGGGCACTATCACCACCATTAGCACTGATTAAGAAAATATTAGAAAGACCACTACGACTGAGTGCAACCGCTAATTGGCTACCGTCTGGTGACCATGCCGGGGCACTGTTATTGCCGTGGAAATTAGCTGCAACCGTACGACCGCCAGTGGCAAGATTTTGTACATAAACTACCGGTTTACCTGTTTCAAAGCTAACATAGGCTAGCTTTTGGCCGTCCGGAGACCATTTGGGCGAGATAATCGATGAGTTGGAGGAGGCGACAACTTGAGCGCCTTGACCATCGGCGTCAGCCACATAAAGCTGGTTGCCTGCAACATAGGCGACACGCGTTGAGAAGATACCGCGCACACCGGTTTGATTTTCATAAATTGCATCAGCCACACGGTGAGCCTGACGGCGTAGGTTACTGCCAGTCACTGATTTGCTTTCAATGGTGCTCTGCTGCGTTGGATCGACGAGTCCGTAATTGACCGTAGTGCCGGTGCTAGAACCATAGGCTAAGGGCGTGGCGATTTGGAGGGCATTAATCGCATCCCAGTTAGGTGTGCCGGCTGAGTCTGAGGTCACGGCCTCCACTCGATTAACTTCGAACTCACCTGAGCGCGTCAAGTCAGCTGCCACAATATCAGCAATTTCCTTGCCATTAGGGCCGGTAAAGTCAGCGACGGTAATTGGGAATTTGAAATTTTCCTGACCGCTGGATTGCAGCGGTACATAGAGTTGCGCCTGGGCAGCACCGATGCCTAGACTTAGCGCAACAGAGGTCACCAGGCTACCGACGAGGCGGTAAGCAGTTGAGCGCAGACGGTTAGTACTGCGTGGAAATAATGCTGAAGTCATAGCAAACCATCTCCTAGATAAATGTCTTTGATAAATTGATCAGTTTTATTAAGTTAACATAAAAAGCTGAAGCCACATTAGCGGACGTAATTAAAGTGTCCAGTAAACTTCGAGCTACGAATTGCCGCTGGGTAGTTTTGGCAAGCTTTAAGCGCATTAACCACGGCATTGTCAAAGGCTGCGTTGCCAGAACGACGGGTGATCCGTGCATTCGTGGCTTTTAAATTGGCATTAATCGTCACTTCGTAGTGCGCCGTTAAGCGCTGCGCGCCGCCATAGCGTAATAATGGCTGGACACAACGTTGAATCGCCTGAATCACGGCGTTATTACCACCGCCACCGCCACGTTGGTTTTGTGCATTGCGGCCGCCTTGAATGCCGGCGATGCTATTGATATCACCGCGCATGGCACCGCGTACATCGGCTCCTTGACGATTGGCTTTAGCCTTGGTTTCAGCTGCGGCACGGGCGTCAGCAGCGGCTTTGGCGGCAGCCTTTTTCTTGGCTTCTGCCTCGGCTAAACGTTTTTTCTCAGCGGCTGCCTTACGCTCTTGCTCTTCTTTTTTACGTTGTTCCTCTTGGCGCGCGAGTTCTTGCTTGCGCTTTTCTTCGGCTTCGCGTTTTTTGCGCTCCTCTTCCTGTTTGGCGAGTGCTTGTTTACGCGCTTCCTCTTTTTTGCGCTGTTCTTCCTGCTTAGCCAGCTCTTCTTTGCGTTTGCGCTCTTGTTCTTCTTTTTTGCGCTGTTCCTCTTGGCGCGCGAGTTCTTGCTTGCGCTTTTCTTCGGCTTCACGCTGCTTGCGTTCTTCCTCGCGCTTTTTCTCTAAAGCAATCTCAGGATCTTCCTGTGGTGCTGGCGGAGGCGTTGCCGCGACTGGCGGAGTCACCGCAGGCTCTGGTTCGGGTGCAGGGGCTTCAGGTTCCGCTGCGGGCTCCGGTTCTGGTTCAGGCGTAGGCTCCGGTTCCGGGTCGACTTCGTCCTCATTGACCGTGTCTTCGTCGGCCGGGTCCATGGTGGCTGTTTCAGTGGGCGCTTTAAGAATCTGCTCAGTACCCTCAGCCCAGAGTTCGAGTTGAATTGGTCCTGCCGCTTGCTCAGGCTTTAAGAACAGGCTAGCCACAATCAGCACAATAATAGCTAAGTGAAACACCAAGGAGCCAATCAGGCCCTTGGTATTATCACTATTTTCATAGTACTCGTTAGGATTCTCAAACTTAATCATTGACTATTAAACTATTTTTTGCTGCTTTGATTTTGATTGACCATCAGAGCCAAACGAGTGACGCCGTTAGCACGTAAGGTGTCCATCACTTGCATCACTTCTTCATAGGCAATCTTGCCGTCCGCGGCAATCACCACTGGGGTGTCGGGCTGTTGCAATAACATTTTTACCTCATCCAGTAGCGCCTCTTTGGGGATATCCTGAAAATTAGCGCCGGCATTACGCAGACGAATACTGTAAGCACCGTCTTCTGCAATCTGAATCTCAATTGGCGTGGCCGGTACCTCGGTTGCTTGACCGACTGAAGGTAAATTCACGACCCCCGGCGTAATCATGGGCGCCGTCACCATAAAAATAACTAATAGCACCAGCATGACATCAATGTAGGGGACGACATTAATTTCATTTTTACGGCGTGAGCCGCGCTGGCGGCGTCGTTGATATGTTTTCATCTTAGCGAAGCTGGCGTTGTAAAATATTTAAAAGCTCATCAGAGAAACTGTCGAAGCGACCGGCGAGAATATCATTTTGAGTACTGAAGTAGTTGTAACCCAACACGGCTGGAATCGCCGCAAATAGACCGATGGCCGTGGCAATCAAAGCCTCAGCAATACCCGGTGCAACCGCTGCCAGGGTGGCATTTACCGCCGTTGATAAGCCGATAAATGAATGCATAATACCCCACACCGTGCCGAGTAGACCGATATAGGGGCTGACCGAGCCAGTAGAGGCTAAAAAGTTAAGCTTAGCGTCTAAGCTATCAAGCTCGCGCTGTGTGGTAGCCTGCATGGCACGATGGGTGCCGTCGATGATACGCTCACCATCAGTCTGACCACTGCGGCGATGACGTAAAAACTCAGTCATGCCAGCATTAAAAATGCGTGCGAGCGGGCCACTTTGATCTAAATCCTTGCTCACTGATTGATGGAGGTCTGAGAGCTCCTTACTTTGCCAAAAGTGACTTTCAAAATCACGTGTTTGCTGCAAGGCACGTTTAACCTGTAGGTACTTGCTGATCATAATGGCCCACGATACAACGGAGGCAATGACTAAAATCAGCATAATAATTTGCACAGGCAAACTAGCATTAAGAATTAATGAAGTAACGGACATGGAGGTGTCTGAAGTTTCGATCGGTGGCATAGCGATTAATTATCCTGAACAGAAAGAAATAAACTACGAATATCAGCCGGAATGGGTGCCGGTTTAAAGCTTTGGGTATCGACACAGCAGATCTGGATAGAGCTTTCGACCAAGATCTCGCCATTTCGTTCCGCGATTTGTTCAAAAGAGCAGGAGGAATTACCAACTTTGCTCAATGTGGTGTTAATTTGCAGTAGATCATCAAGCCTTGCGGGGCTGCGGTAACGTAGCTGAGTACCCACCACCACAAAGATGCGTTGTTGCTCCTCGGCAAGTTGCGCTTGATTGACGCCTAAGTTACGTAACCATTCAGTGCGCCCGCGCTCGAAAAATTTTAAATAGTTTGCGTAAAAGACTACGCCCCCAGCATCGGTGTCCTCATAATAAACCCGAACCGGAAGGATAAAGCGTTTGCTCTCGTCCTGATGCGCTTTGGTATCGTTCATAAATAATTAGGATAAATGCAGTAAAAGTCTACGACCTAATGGTGTTGGGCGTAGACTTGCTCAGTAAATAACAGCCTATATTACTTAGTTTTTAAGCTCTGATAAAGCTCTAAAACGTAAGCATTTAAATCAGCTAAGTTGATCTGTTGTGATTCGGCGGCAGCACGTGACTGTACTTCCACCTCCTGCTTAGCTAGGCCTCGTTCACCAATGGTTACACGGATAGGCACACCGATAAGCTCCCATTCGGAGAACATCACACCGGGACGCACATCACGGTCGTCCAGAATGACCTCTACGCCGGCCTGCAAGAGGCTGTGGTAAAGCTTGCTCGCCTCCTCACGTACCGCCTCGCTTTTACCCCAACCGATGGGGCAAATCACTACTTCAAAGGGAGCGATACTGATGGGCCAGATAATACCTTTATCATCATGGTTTTGCTCAATCGCAGCGGCCACAATACGACTCACGCCGATGCCGTAACACCCCATTTGTAAAGGCTCAGCCTTGCCTTCCTCGTTAAGGAAGGTGGCGTTAAGCGCTTTGGAGTAAACATCGCCTAAGAAGAAGACATGACCTACCTCAATGCCTCGTTGAATTGCTAAGGTGCCACTGCCGTCCAGCGTAGGGTCGCCAGCCACCACATTACGAATATCGGCGACCTCTGGCTCAGCTAAATCACGACCCCAGTTAACGCCGCGTAAGTGGTAGTCCTCCTTATTGGCGCCACAGACCCAGTCGTGCATCTTAGCCACCGTCCGGTCAGCGATCACATGCACTGCTTTACGTGTGTTTAGCGGGCCTAAGAAACCTGGATTGGAGCCGAAGTAGTCACGAATTTCTTCCTCCGTAGCTAGGCGGTAGCCATGTTTAAAGGCGGGTAGCTTGGATACCTTGACCTCATTAACCTCGTGATCACCGCGCACTAATAATAAGTAGATTTGCTCCTGTCCTTCATCGTCTGTGGTATGGAAAACCACAGATTTAACGGTTTGAGCTAAGGGCAACCCTAATAAACCAGCCACTAATTCGCACTTATTAGCATTGGGCGTATGTACTTCAGTCAATTCCTCGCTGGCTGCAGCCCGTTCAGCGATAAGGCAGGGCGCCTCTGCTAATTCGATATTGGCTGCGTAATCAGAATTAGGCGAGTAAACAATCTCATCCTCACCGGTGTCGGCAATCACTTGGAACTCATGGCTACGGGAACCGCCAATGGAGCCAGTATCGGCAGCCACCGCACGGAAATTAAGGCCTAGACGGGTAAAGATACGCACATAGGCATCGTACATATTGTCATAGGACTTTGCTGCGCCTGCCTCATCCTTGTCAAAGGAATAGGCATCTTTCATGGTGAATTCGCGACCACGCATTAAACCGAAGCGGGGACGGCGCTCATCACGGAATTTAGTTTGGATATGGTAAAAATTGACCGGTAATTGGCGCCAGCTCTTGATCTCGTTACGGGCGATATCGGTAACCACCTCTTCGGAAGTGGGTTGCAGTACGAAATCACGCTGATGACGATCCTTAATCCGCAGTAATTCCGGACCATAGGCATCCCAGCGACCGGATTCCTGCCATAACTCGGCAGGTTGTACCACTGGCATCAGTAACTCTAAGGCACCCGCACGATCCATCTCCTCGCGCACAATGGTTTCAACCTTGCGTAATGTTTTGAGCGCTAAGGGCATGTAGGTGTAAATACCGCCAGCTAAGCGGCGAATCATGCCGGCACGAATCATCAGCTTGTGGCTGACAACCTCTGCCTCTGCTGGCGCTTCTTTTAAAGTATTAATATGAAATTTTGACGCTAACATAGCTATGTATAAGATTAAATATAGGAGCTCAGTCGATTCAACAGAATCTTACATTGTATTTAGAATCGGTGTGAAGGTGCAGTTGTCATGTAGAGATTCCAAAAAAAGATGTGCTTGCTAGGTAGATTAATTTTACTTTTGCGGTGGATTGTAGGAAGCTCAACAAAAGAGCCGTATAATTTAGCTTAGTAAAATTGATGATAGGTGGAACCTTATGTTGGATAGGGAAGGTTACCGCCCTAATGTTGGGATTATTTTACTCAACCAAAATAATGAGGTTTTTTGGGCCAAGCGCATTAGAGAGAAGTCTTGGCAGTTTCCTCAAGGTGGCATTCAACGTGGTGAAAGTCCCACCAAAGCGATGTTTCGTGAGCTTTATGAGGAAGTCGGCTTAAAACCTGAGCATGTAAAGATTTTAGGGCGTACACGCACTTGGTTGCGTTATAACGTGCCCGACCATTTTATACGTCGGGATTCAAAAGGTATTTATAAGGGGCAAAAGCAGATTTGGTTTTTGTTGCGCTTGGTGGCGAGTGAGTCTAGTATCAGTCTTAGAGCCAGCGCAACCCCCGAATTTGATGCCTGGAAATGGCATCCTTTTTGGGTGCCCTTAGAAGCGGTGATTGAGTTTAAGCGCACGGTTTACCGAGATGCCTTGGATGAGTTGGTGACCTTGTTGTCGACCGAGGTGGTGGCACAGCGTCCTGGTAGTCTGCATTATGCCTTTAGTGCTGTGCGTGTTAGTAGTCAGGCGCTTGAGCTTAACGTCACTACGGCCGGGACGACCCAGACTAAGTCTAGGGCTGCAGCTCGTACTGCTAAAAAAGCGGCGGCTAAAAGCGGCAGACGCAATCAAAACTACTTACGCCGCCGCCATCAGGCACGCGCCGCTAATAAGCGTAGCGATTAACGCTAGGCACTAGTGGGTGTAGGGCTGGCTTGCTCTTGATGGAGAAGGCCTGCCTCGCTTTGTGCGCCCAGCTCATCGGCTTGCCAGCCACCACCGAGTGCCTTATACAGATCTAGCATGGCTTGCGTTTTAGCAAGATTTAAACTCAATAACTGTGTCTGTAGCTCATTGAGCTGAAGTCGAGCTTCTAATACACGGTCAAGCGTGGCTTCACCATAGTTAAACAACTTTTGGGCTGAGCCGAGCTGGCGTCTAGCGGTGTTGACGGCTTGTTGGAACTGATTTTCTTGAGCTCTTAAATGATATTGTGCTTGATAGGCGCTGTCGACATCGGCTAGTGCATTTAGCACAGCGTGATCATAATCTAATAACGCCGCCTGCAGTTTGGCATCTTTACTGTCAATATTGGCTTGAATACGACCGGCGGTAAAGATCGGTAATTGCACACCTAAACTGATGATATTGGATAGCCCACGCATGTTCGGCATATCGCTATCTAAGCTGACGATACCACCTTGCCCTAAAAAATTCAGTTTGAAGCGCGGCAGTAAATCCGCTTTAGCGCTGGCTAACTGCGCTGATGAGGCATAGACCAAGGCTTGATTGGCACGTACATCAGGACGGCGATTAAGCACATTGGCAGGTGTTTGACCACTCGGCATGGGCGGTGTTTGATTGGCTAAGCGACGCTTAGTCGGCGCCAGTTTAAAGTGCTGTGGTACCTGACCTGTGAGCACCGCAATGCGACGTTCGGCATCGGCTTTTTGCGCTTCAAAAATCACTCGTGCTGCGGTGGCTGCCTGAATCTGAGTTTCTATCTGTAAGACATCATAAGCTGTCGCCTGAGCCGCATCAAAGCGACCTCTCACATAGCGTAATAAGTCCTGTAATGCTTGGATTTGTTGTGAGCTGAGACTTTGCTTCTCGCCATAGTACATCCATTGGCTATAGTAGTCGGCAATATCGGTACTTAACAGCATTTGCGCCGCATGCCATTGCTCAGCACGGGCAATGGCGCCTTGGGTGGCGGCATCTACATCGGCTTGCTTCTGACCAAAGAAATCAGGCTCCCAGCTGGCGGCAATGCCAGCGCTTAGCCCGCCGGCATTGGCATCAAGGTACTTATCGCCAAGCGAGCTGTCGAGGTGGCCGATGGTGTGGCGCAAATCATCGCTTAAAGGATTACGTAGGCGAGCGTTAATACCCATGGCATTGGCGCTTGCACCTACTTGCGGTCCCATATTGGCGCGTGCGGCTCGGGCCATGGCGCGTGCTTCTTCGAGCTTAGCGCGGGTGGCGGCGAGCTCCTTATTGTTTTGCAGTGCGCTTTCGATAAGCTCGCTTAATTGTGGGTCATTCCAGCTTAACCACCAGCGATCCAATGCCACCTGCGCTGTGCCTTGACTTTGTTCAAAGCTGGCAGGTAAGTCGACCTCGCTTTTTAAGTTGATTCGGGTGCTGGAACAAGCGGCTAAAAGCGCAGTACCCAGCAGCAGACAAATAAGTTTTGGTTTAACGTAATTCATTCTAGCTTAACCTTGATTAGCCAACATTTTTTTGAAGCGCGATAAAGCAAAAGCAAAAAATACAATGGCCATCAGACTCATATAAATCAGATTGGGCCACACAGTTTCCAGACCAGCTTGTCGCAGTAACAAGTTCTGTGTGGTCATGGCAAACTGAGTTTGAGGAGAAAATAAGGTGATAATTTGTACCCAGTCCGGCATCCCTTCACGCGGTGATTCGCCCCCAGATAATAAGCGCATAATCACATAGACAGGGATCACCAAGAGACCGAATTGTGGCATTGTTGGAGCAAAGGTGCCTAATAAAATCCCTAAAGAACCAACAGCAAAGAGGAAAATCACCAAGCTCAGCAAAAAGATAGGTACCGAACCCACCAGCGGTACACCTAGCCACAAACTGACGACCAAATATAAGGAGCCAATTGAGGCGGCGGTAATGACAATGGCATTACCAATCACTTTAGAAAGGGCGATTTCTAGCGCATTGACCGGCATCACTAATAAGTGCTCAATGGTGCCACGTTCCTTTTCACGGATAATGGCAGCACCCACCAGTAACATCGCCAGTAAGCCAGCGTTTGCCACAATCTGCATCGGACCCGCAAACCAGGTGTAATCGGCATTTGGGTTAAACAGTACCTTAGTGACTAGGCTCATGGGTAAGCCGGAGAGTGGGTGGTCTTTAGAAAAATAAGCGGCTGTTTCAGCGACCACAACTTGCTGTATAAAGGAGGCTCCTAGCCCTGCTTGGCTAACCGCAGTAGCATCAATCAGAAGCTGTAATTCCGGTGCGCGTTGTTGAAGCAGATTTTTTTCATAGTCTTTAGGAATAACTAGGATAAAAATGTATTTACCGTTATTCATGGACTCATCAATCTCGTCTAGATTAATCAGTTCCGGTTTTTTAAAGTGAGGGGGTCTTAAGGCATCGATAATACGCCATGATAAGGGCGATTGATCTTCATTTACCACCGCGACCGAGCCGTTTTTTACCTCCACCGCCATGCCTTTAGCGACGGAATAGCTGGCCACCGAGAACATCACAATGATTAAGCCCATCAGCACATAGTCACTGAGTACGCTTTTAAGCTCTTTAATGCAGAGAAACCAGATATTTCTTAGCGTGATCCACATAATTTATTTCTCCTGCTTTTTCAAAAAGATATTTGCTAATAACAAATAACTGATCGCAAAGGCAGTCAGTATCAAATAGTATTTGAAAAAGTCTGGCCAAGAAAGACCTTTAGCAAAGGCACCGATAATGATTTTATGGAACCAAGCACTAGGGAATAACTGGGATACTAACAAATTGGCCCCTTCTAAGGAGGAGACCGGTGTTAGTAAACCGGAAAAGTTGAGCGAGGGGATCATACAGATAATGGCCGAACCGAAAATCGCCGCCACTTGCGAAGTCGCAAAACAAGACACTAATAATCCCAAGGAAGTGGCCACCCAAGCAGCACAAAATGCACCGAAAAATAGGGCGCTAAAGGAGCCGCTAATCGGTACATGTAAGGCGTAAATGGATATCAGCAGTAGCACGTAAAAGCTGAGCATGCTCATAAAAATGTACGGTATCTGCTTACCGATTAAAAACTGCATCACCGTCGCAGGGGAACCGTAGAGGTTCATGATGGAGCCAATTTCACGCTCACGCACCACGCCTAGCGCCGTCATCATGGCAGGAATTAACATCATCGCCATCATCATCATGCCGGGCGTGATGGAGATAATGCTGTTAAAGGCTTGGTTATAGACAAAGCGCGTTTGTAATTGAGCTGAGGCTTCGGGGACCAGACCACGTTGTTGCGCTAAATTCTGGGCGTAACTCGTCATAATACCGATGATATAGCCTTTGACGTTTTCACCAGAAAAGGGCATGGAACCATCCACATAAAAGGATAGTTCGGGCCGTTGTTGCATCAATAATTGGCGACCAAAATCGGGCGGAATCTCTATCACTAAGCGGATTTTGCCACTTTTAATAATCGCCTCATAATCCTCGTCACTATGGAGTATGGCTCGTTCCTTAAAGTAGGGGGAACTGCTGAACTCAGCAATTAACTCATGACTGATTTGACTTTGATCCTGGTCATATACCGCATAGCCGATATTGCGTACATCAAAGGTAATGCCTAAGGAGGAAAAGACCACTAAGATCACGGGACCTAACAGGACGAAGAGTAAGCGCACGGGATCGCGTAGTAGCTCCTTATTTTCACGTGCGGCAAAGGCCAAGATATTGTTCAATGTTTTGCTGCGGCGTTTGCGGCTTTGCTGATTTGTGTCGCTGTCTTTAAAGGCCGATTTTACGGTATTGTTATCCTGCTTGGACTCTGTCGTTTGCTTGCCGTCCTTGCTTGCTTCCGCTTGCTCCAGATAGGCGATAAAGGCCTCTTCAAGGTTTGAGGCATTTTGTGCGGCCACCAGTTTCTCAGGTGTGTCTTGTGCTAGCACCTTACCCTGATGCATAAAGGAGATGCGATCGCACCAACCGGCCTCATTCATAAAGTGGGTAGAAACGAAAATTGTAATCCGGTCTTCGCGCGACAGACTGATCAAATAATCCCAGAACATATCGCGGGCCTCGGGATCGACCCCGGAAGTGGGCTCATCCAGAATCAGTACTTCAGGCTTGTGTAAACAAGCCGCTGCCAGCTGCAGGCGTTGCTTTAAGCCCAGGGACAGTGCGGAGGGAAATTCGTCCTGATACTCTTTAATCTTAAACTTTGTTAGCGCCTCTTCAACCGCTTCCGCACCTGCTTTGCCTTCAAGTTGATAGAGCTTGGCGTGTAATTCCAAGTTAGCACGCACCGTCAGCTCTTCGTACAAAGAGAAGCTTTGTGACATATAACCCACTTTTAGGCGTGTTTGAATATCACCCGCGTCAGTGGGTTGACCCAGTAACTCAGCCGTGCCGGAGGTGGGCTCCAATAGACCGGTCAACATCTTCATCGTGGTGGATTTACCACAACCGTTGGAACCTAGGAAGCCGAAGATTTCGCCTCGAGGAATTTCAAAACTGACATTGTCTACGGCGGTAAAATTACCGAATTTCTTGGTTAGATTAACCGCTTTGATGGCCGGTGGCTCATCCGGAAGTGGTTCAAAGGGCGGGATATTATCAAAGTCGAAGTAATGATCGCGCTCAGGTAATAACTTGACGTAAGCCTCTTCGAGGGTTTTACTAGCGGTATCCTCAAGGACTTTGGGGGTGGCATCCGCGGCTAAGATTTCGCCAGCATTCATCGCCACTAAGTATTCAAATTGCTCTGCCTCTTCAATATAAGCGGTGGAGACAATCACTGTCATGCCCTCAAACTCTGCGCGTAACTCCGCGACTAAATCCCAGAATTGACGACGAGATAAGGGATCGACGCCAGTCGTGGGTTCATCCAGAATTAATAATTCCGGATCATTAATCAGCGCACAACAAAGGCTGAGCTTTTGCTTCATACCACCGGATAACTTACCAGCTGGTCGATCGGGGAAGGGATCTAAGGAAGTAGCCTTTAAAAGGCGAGCAATTTTCTGTTCACGCTCGCGACGACTCAGGCCGTATAAGTTGGCGTGGAACTCAATGTTTTCTTTGATACTCAGGGTAGGGTAGAGATTTTTACCCAAACCCTGCGGCATAAAGGCGACTCGGTAGGCATTAGCTTCGCGCTCACGTCGCTTATCCACCTGGTTGCCCAACACCGTGACCGCACCACTTTGTAATACCTTGACCCCGGCAATCAATGACATTAAGGTGGATTTTCCGACCCCGTCGGGACCGATTAAGCCCACGGTGACACCGCGCTCAATCTTAAGGCTCACGTCCTTTAGGGCTTGGGTTTTGCCATAGTAATGGCTGACACTCTCAACCTCAACCGCATAGGTCTTATGCTCTGAGGGTGTGGTTTGATGCGTAGGCATGGTGATGGTGTAGGGTTGCGTTTAATTTGTTTGAGGTAATTTCACCTCAAGTTCTGCTGGCCATTGTTCAGCCTCAGTTCTGACATAGCCCATGCCAGTGAGACCACTTTTTAGATGGTCTTGATGTGCTACGGCGATATCAGACGGAATTCTCAGTTCCACGCGATACATCAACTTTTGACGTTCAGCAGCCGTTTCAACAGTTTTAGGGGTAAATTGAGCTTGTGCGGAAATAAAGCTGATGTTGGCAGGCCAGACATAGTCTTGACCGTCCAATTGAATCCGCGCTTCAGCGCCAAGAGAAAGCTTGCCGATAGTCTCTGTGGGCAAATAAATAAACATACGTGTATCACTGGGATCAAGTAAGCTCACAACCGGGTGACCAGCGGCGACGACATTGCCCGAGTGTGCAAAGCGGTATTCGACCGTGCCGTCAATCGGGGCTTTAATCACCAGATCACGGGTGGTGGCAGCAGAAGCCTTAATTTGGGCTTGGGCCTGTTGTACAGCCGCCTCGGCTTGGGCTTTGGCCGCTTTAGCTGCCTCAACTGCGGCGGTTTGCGCACTGACAGCGATTTGACGTTTATTCAATTCGGTGGCGGAAATTAAACGCTCGCGACGTAGTGAGTTGGCATTCGTCAGCTCGATTTGTGCTAAGCGCAATTGCTCTTCATGTGCCTGGATCTCAGCCTCGGCTTGGGCTACTGCTCGCTCGGCTTGAGTGCGTTGGGCCGTAGCCGCATCTAATTGACTATCATATTGATCGGAAGCGAGGGAAACTAAGTTATCGTCCTGTTTAACCCTTTCGCCCTCACGCACATAAACATGCTCGACGCGACCCGCATATAAGCCAGAGACATCCACTCGTTCAAGCTGCAAGCGCCCATTGGAGCGGGCGATGCCCTCAGGTTCCTTATTTAGCTGCTGATGGTTGTAATAATAGGCACCGGCACCGGCGGCAATAAGCAAAATAAGTATGAATAACCAAGATTTTTTCATGAGATTAATGCACTTTGTTGCAAAAAGAAGATGAGCATTAAGCGCTAGGAAGCCGCTTCAGGATCAACTAAGCTAGTTTCGAAGTCGCGCAGATAGTCGTCAAAACTCATTGTATCGCTTTTTTCCTTCGCTGGGTAGGATTGTAACGAAGCTTCGGATTCTGCCACCAATGCCTGCTTAACCTCAGCCGGCAGCTTTAAAGCGCGTAGACGGTCGGAGTGCTGCAGGCTGTTTTGCTTGGTGAATTCATTAAAACTGAGACCGCTATCACGAACCGCTTGTTGATAGCGTGCGGCTGGGGTTAAGGCAATGTCCTCAAGTTTTGCTTGCTGCGCAGCTAGCGCTTGACGGTGAGCAGTCGTTTGATACACCTTATCCAAAAGCTCGGCATAGGGAGCAAGGGCCTCGATAATTTCTAAACCCCACGCCTTTAAGGTGATAGGCTGGCCGTGGCGTTGTAGTGTTAATCCTGGCTTACGACCCTCAGTCACAACCTGCTTGAAGTTGTTGTCAGTTTCATCACAATCGTCTTCAGCATCAAAGCGTGGACTGTGACTGACGGCACAATAGAGTAGGAAAGTATCGAGGAAGTAAGCGCTTTGTGAGCTGATGCCGGTAGTCTCAAAGGGATCCACATCCATACAACGCACCTCAACATACTGTACGCCACGCTTAATCAGTGCATTATTAGGGCGCTCCCCAGGCTTAGTCGTGCGCTTAGGGCGGATGCTGGCGTAGTACTCATTTTCAATTTGCAGCATATTGGTATTGAGCTGAATCCATTCGCCATCCCGATGGGTGCCGATTTTTTCATAGGCCGGCCAAGGGCGTGTTACTGCGTTATAAATCAATGATACATAGCTCTCGATACGGTTATAGCAGGTGCGGATATTGGCCTGGGCTTCACTGGTATAGCCTAAATCGCTCATGCGTAAGCTAGTGGCATAGGGCAAATACAGACTGCTGTCATCAAAGTCTAGCAGCTGATGCGGCGCTTGCCCCACAAAACTACGGTTAATAATGGGCGAGGCACCAAATAAATACATTAATAACCAGCTTTGGCGCTTGAAATTACGAATTAAACTCATGTAGCCGACGGATTGACGCTCCTTGGCATCCTCAATGCTCGGCTCTAGGTGTTGCCATATCGCCTCTGGTAAGGAGAAGTTATAGTGAATGCCGGCAATACACTGCATCGCTTTGCCGTAGCGCTCCGCTAAGCCGCGACGATAGACATGCTTGAGCATACCCTCATTGGAATGGCCATACCAAGCAATGGGAATGAGCTCCTCGGGTGGCAGTTCACAAGGAATGGATTGCATCCATAGGGATTGCTCACCGATATTTTGTAAAACAAAGCCATGAATGTGTTCTAAGCTTCTAAACAAGCTTTCAACATCATGAAAGGGCTTAGTTACCAACTCCATCAATGCTTCAGAGTAGTCGGTCGTAATATGTGGGTGAGTTAAGGTGGCACCAAGCGCTTGGGGGTGGCTGTCCAAGGCATAATCACCGTGGGCATCAATGCGCAGTGCCTCTCGCTCAATGCCTCTGCTAATCTGCTTTAGTAAGTCCTGCTGCGCTTTGATTATTGTAAACTTAGACACAAATCAATCCTGTGATATGAAACTCAAAATAGTATATAAGGCATATCTTAGCCTTAACGAGATCCTGTCATTGTAATTCTTTAAGCAAGATGGATTGATTAACCGCTGCTCTCGTTATAATTTAATTTTTTGTTGCCTTGCGTCGTCAATGCATTTTTTATCATGTATAAAAGCGCTTTTCAAAAATTCGCAGTCTGCTGCTTGAGTTGCTGTCTTTGTTTATTGCTGGTTGCGTGTCAGGATCGCATGTGGCATCAGCAGAAGCTAACTGTCGGTCCTTATCAAATCGAGGCTGCTTTTCCTACCGCACCGCGTATGTCCGAACAAGCATATCATTTATTGGATGAGCAGCAGGAGGCGCCGATTCAACGGGTGCAATGGACTGCGGTAGCGGGGCAAAGTAGCTTTAATCTCAGTTATTTGCTGGTGCCTGAGCATTTAGATCCGGTGGCCGTTGCTCAGGCGCTTTTACGCAGCATGCGTTTAAAGCGTGATCCACGATTAGTATCGGCGCCAAGTGAGTTTGTGGCGGCCTTTGAGCAGGACTTGCCAGCACTAGGTGAGGAGTTTAGTATCACCCTCGCCGTGGATAGCAAGCTGATGCTGGCTCAGGCCAAGGTGTTACAACAGGGGCAGTTGATTGTGCAGCTTTATACGACCGGTGCGGAGAGCGATAAAAACTTCCTTCAGCAAAGCAGGCGCTTTTTTGAGGAGCTGAAAATTGGTGCTACAATCGATTAGTTTAGTCTGAGCGTTTTTTTCAGACCGCTTGTATTTGACGCCGATTTGTTTGCTTGCGGGCGTCTAAAAATCCTGCTAAAAAGGTTTAATTATTTCTATGTCTAACAGCATTCCCCAATCTTCAGTCGGCCTAGTGCGGCCGGAGTATATTTCTTTTAGTGAAGCCTTGGTATTAAGTAGTGGCAAGTCCTTGCCCGAATATACTTTAGCCGTTGAAACTTACGGTCAATTAAATGAGGATCGCAGCAATGCGGTACTGATTTGCCATGCGCTTAACGCTTCCCATCATGTCGCCGGTATCAATGCCGATGATCCTAAGGATATCGGGTGGTGGGACAATATGGTGGGTCCCGGTAAACCGGTGGATACTAATAAGTTCTATGTGATAGGGATTAATAATCTTGGCTCTTGCTTTGGTTCAACTGGGCCAGCTAGTATTAATCCCCGTACCAATCAGCCTTGGGGCGCCTCTTTTCCGATGGTGACGGTGGAGGATTGGGTAAATGCTCAAGCCCGTTTGGCGGATTATTTCGGGATTAGGCAATTTGCGGCCGTGATGGGCGGTTCCTTAGGTGGTATGCAGGCCTTAAGCTGGGCGATTCAATGGCCAGAGCGGGTGGATCATTGCGTGGTGATTGCCAGTACCCCTAGTTTATCGGCGCAAAATATCGCTTTTAATGAGGTGGCCCGCCGTGCCATTACCACCGATCCGGAGTTTCATCAGGGTAATTTTTATGCCTTTGATACGGTGCCTCGGGCCGGTTTATCGGTGGCACGTATGCTAGGTCATATTACTTATTTATCGGATGACGATATGGCCGAGAAATTTGGTCGTGACCGTCGTAATTATGCTGAAGATGGTCGTTATAACTACGGCTTTGACGTAGAGTTTGAGGTGGAGTCCTATTTACGTTATCAGGGCGAGAAATTTTCCAAGTACTTTGATGCCAATACCTATTTATTAATTACCCGTGCCTTGGATTATTTTGATCCGGCTCGTAGATATGGTGGGGGTGATTTAGCCAAGGCCTTGGCGCATTTACAGTCGCGCTTTTTAACCGTGTCTTTTACCACTGACTGGCGTTTCCCGCCATCGATGAGTAGAGAGCTGGTACAGGCCTTATTAAAAAATCAGCATGAGGTCACTTATGCTGAAATTGATGCCCCACATGGACATGATGCCTTTTTATTGGATAACCCGACTTACCATGGGGTCGTGCGCGGTTATTTTGAGAAAATCGCCAAGGAGCGTGCCTTATGAGCCAGCAAACGATTCGTGTAGACCTTCAGGAAATGGCCGATTGGATTCCGAGCAATAGCCGAGTGTTGGACTTAGGCTGTGGTACTGGGGATTTATTGAATTATCTTAACCACCATAAAAAGGTGACCGGTGTCGGCGTTGAAATTAATAATGAACGGGTTATCCGCTGTGTAGAAAAGGGCGTGCCGGTGGTGCAACAAAACCTGGAAGACGGCTTGGCACTTTTTGATTGTAAGCAGTTTGATGTGGTGGTGCTGTCGCAGACGCTACAAGCCATGCTTAATACTGAGCATATTTTGCGTGAAATGGCACGGGTGGCGGATTATGGCATCGTTTCTTTTCCTAACTTCGGTCATTGGACGCATTGGTGGTCGATTTTTCAGGGGCGTATGCCAGTTACTGGGCAAATGCCTTATGAATGGTATAACACGCCTAATATTCACCTCTGCACGTTAAAAGACTTTGAGGCCTTGGCGGAGCATTTGGGATTACGCATTATTAAGCGCTCTACCTACAATAACGGTAAGCGCGTCGGCTTTTTACCGAGTTGGCGTAGTTCTTTAGCGGTTTACTACTTTAAAACCCCGCGCGCTGAAGCCATCGCCAGTGACAAGGTCGTTGCCTAAGGAATGATCAGCGTGTTTGCTAAATACATTCAACCCTATTTAAGTCCGCGAGTCTTACCGTTATTTTTACTGGGGATTGCCAGTGGTTTGCCTTTGGCCTTATCAGGTGGCACGTTCCAGGCTTGGGCTACGGTGTCTAATGTCTCGTTGCAGCAAATTGGTTTTTTGACCTTAGTCGGTATGGCCTATACCTTTAAGTTTGTATGGGCTCCCTTGATCGATCGCTATGTACCACCGTTTATGGGTCGCAGACGGGGTTGGATGGCGCTGACGCAGCTTGGTATTGCCACAGTCTTGGTGTTGATGGGTTTATTAAATCCAGCTGAGCATCTTTTATTGTTGGCCGTGTTGGCAACCTTATTGGCTTTTTTATCAGCCACTCAGGATATTGCCTTTGATGCCTATAGTACTGAGGTATTACAAGCCGAGGAGCGCGCCGCAGGCGCAGCGATTCGTACCTTGGGGTACCGCGTGGGGATGATTGTTTCTGGCGGTCTAGCCTTGATATTGGCACCTTTATGGTTGGGTTGGGGCGGCACCTATATGCTCATGGGGGCGATAATGGCCTTGTGTGCCGTGGCTAGTTTTTTGGCCCCTGAACCACATGAGGTACAGCAACCGCGCACCTTGGAGGAGGCATTTGTTCTACCTTTTAAGGAGTTTTTCTCGCGTCCTGAGGCGTGGGCTTTATTACTGCTCATCGTTTTATATAAATTAGGTGATGCCTTTGCTGGTGCCTTATCAACGACGTTTTTAATTCGTGGCGCTGGTTTTGCGCCGGAACTGATCGGCACCGTGAATAAGATTCTAGCCGTGGTGGCAACCATTATTGGCGCCTTAATTGGCGGCTCCCTAATGAGTCAATGGGGCACCTACCGTTCTTTAATGATTTTTGGTGTGTTGCAGGCAATCTCGAATTTTGGTTATTACGTGGTCGCCATGTTCCCCGGCAATGTCCCCGTTATGGCGGTTGCCGTGGGCATTGAAAATATCTGCGGTGGCTTGGGCACAGCTGCTTTTGTGGCACTGGTTATGGGCCTATGTGATGTGCGCTATACGGCAACCCAATTTGCCCTACTGACCGCATTAGCCAGCGTGGGTCGAGTGTTTTTGGCGGGACCACTGACACCGCCGATCGTGGCCTCTTTAGGGTGGGCTAATTTTTATTTAATTACCGTGCTAATTGCCTTGCCGGGATTGTTTTTACTGCGCTTTTATAGGGATCGCATTGAGCGTATTGATGCGTATAAAGCCGTGGCAGAGGCAGCGCAAGGCGCAGAACAGAGCAAAGCTTAAACCTAGGGATAACCCCAAATTGCCTCGCTTATCGTAAGTCTCTATTTAAAAATTCTATCCCTTCGTTATAAAATGCAGGCAGAGATTGGTTGAATATCCAAGTGCTGTTGCCTTGTTGATGCCTGAATAGCGATAGCCTAGATATTGAACCATGCACTCGATTTATCAGTTAGTAGTTCAGTTCTTATCTTAGGAGCATCAGCATGAACTCATTTATTATTTTAGTCATCGGTTTGCTGTTGATGGCGCTCGGATACTTTGTGTATGGGCGTTTTATCGCGCAAAAAATTCTTGCCTTAGACCCGGATTTTAATACGCCATCGCACGAGTTTAATGACGGGGTCGACTTTGTGCCTACGAATAAGTACGTACTTTGGGGTCATCACTTTACCTCTGTGGCGGGTGCGGCGCCTATTGTAGGACCAGCGGTTGCGGTGATTTGGGGTTGGTTACCTGCTTTTTTATGGGTCGTTTTAGGTACCATTTTCTTTGCCGGTGTGCACGATATGTCCGCTGTCTGGGCCAGTGTGCGTAACAAGGGACGTTCCATCGGCGCAGTCTCCGGCATCGTGCTTAATAAGCGGGTTCGTGCTTTATTCTCCATTGTGATCTTCTTGTTGTTATTGATGGTTAATGCGGTGTTTGCAGTGGTGATTGCCGGCATGATGATCAATACACCTTCCTCCGTGGTGCCAGTTTGGGGTGCCTTGGTCGTCGCTTTCTTTATCGGACAGGCGATTTATCGTTGGAAACTGAATTTGCCTATCGTCTCTCTGATCGGTGTGGTCGCATTATATTTCTTAATTTATATTGGTCCGATGGTGCCGTTGGCGCTACCTACTGAGATGATGGGGCTGCCGGCGAATGCGTGGTGGATTATTTTGTTATTTGTGTATGCCGCTATCGCCTCACTGTTACCAGTTTGGATGCTATTGCAACCACGTGACTACATTAATGGTCTGCAGTTGTTTGTCGGTTTATTTGTACTTTATCTTTCCTTTGTGCTGGTGCAACCTGATATTGTGGCGCCCGCGATTAATCGGGATGCGCCTCCGGGCACGCCACCCATTATGCCATTGTTATTTGTCACCATTGCGTGTGGTGCGATTTCAGGTTTCCATGGTTTGGTGTCCACAGGTACCACCTCCAAGCAGATTAATCGTGAGCCCGATGCGCGCTTTGTAGGCTATTTCGGTGCCATGGGTGAGGGTATGTTGGCGCTTGCCTCTATCTTGGCTGCAACTGCTGGTTTTGCGACCTTAGTTGACTGGCAAGCGGTGTATGTTGCATATGGTCAAGGTGGTGTGGGTGCCTTTATTACTGGTGGTGCTAATATCATGAATCAAGGCTTGGGCATCAGTCAGGAACTGTCGGCGACGATGCTGACTGTGATGGCAGCCCTCTTTGCTGGTACTACCATGGATACTGGGGTGCGTTTACAGCGCTACATATTCCAAGAGTGGGGTGAACAATACAATATTAAGACCTTACAAAAAGGCTCTGTAGCCACCCTCTTAGCGGTTGGTTCTTGCTTACTGTTAGCCTTTGGTGCCGGTGGTATTAAAGGTACCGGTGGGATGACCATTTGGCCATTATTCGGTACTACTAACCAAATCATGGCGGGTTTAACCCTCCTCGTTGTGAGTGTGATGTTATTAAAAGCAGGTCGCCGAGTGTGGTTCACCTTGATTCCGATGGTGTTCTTATTAACGATGACCGTGATTGCCTTACTCTCACAACTGATGGATTTCTATGAAAACGGTGAAAGGCTTTTAGTTGTACTGGATATTGTGGTGCTGATTTGCTCAATTTGGGTGATTTTAGAAAGCATTGCGACCTTAAAACGCTATTGGCCTAAAAAAGGCACCCGGCTACAGCAGTAATTCATCATAGTTTAATCAAATTAGCATAAGCCTTGTACTCGCTGGTGGGTCAAGGCTTATGTTGTCAGTAGCGAGAGAATCATGTCAATCAAAGATAAAATCAGAAGTTTTTTGGATGGTTTGGATGAGTTTTACCATGCCCCCTATCGGCAGACCTTAAGCCGCGCTTATCGAGATGAACAGGATTTATTTATGTTGATCGTGTTTGCTGAAAGCTTGGGTGTGCCTAATAGCATGACGTACTATACCTTGGAGCTGCAACCTTTATTGATGGAGGAGTTCCATGAATGGCATTTGCGTATGGGCATGGAGCATTCGCCCATGGACCGTTTTGGTTGTTGCTAGTTAAATGAGGAGTAGGGATGGATTCGCTATTAAATGATCTTTCTAGTAAATCAGTGATTTTTGTCGGCGGTAAGGGTGGTGTCGGTAAGACCACGCATGCCGCTTCCTTGGCGACTCGGCTAGCAGCGTCTGGTAAAAAAGTCTTAATTGTGTCGACTGACCCAGCGCATAGTTTGGGTGATGTGTTGGAGCGTGAATTAAGTGGTGAAATTACCCCACTGACGGATAATTTATTCGCCCTTGAGATGAATCCGCATCGGATGATTGATGAGCATTTTGCCCAGGTGATGACGACGATTAAGGCCTATGCTCGCCCCGAGATGCTACCTAAGTTGAAAGAGCATTTGGAAGCTTCCAAAAGCTCACCGGGTGCAGAGGAGGCGGCGATGCTGGAAGCGATGTGTCACTATATTGTCAATGCCCCGGCGATGGGTTTTGAACATGTAGTATTTGATACTGCACCCACTGGTCACACCTTACGCTTGTTGGAGCTACCGAAGTTGATGAATGCGTGGACTGAGGGCCTAATGAGTCAGCAGGGGCGTCAGCAAAAAATGCGTGAGGCAGCCAAGCCATTTTGGGACAAAAAAAATGTTGAAGCCAGTCCTTTAATGAGCGAGGAAAAGGATGCCCGTTGGCAGCAGGCCTTGGACATTCTTAAAAAGCGGCAACAGCTATTTCATCAGGCAGGGCATATTCTTGATGATGGGGATAAATGCAGCATTGTCTTAGTGATGATACCGGAGATGCTGCCTTTGGCGGAAACCCGTCGTGCGGTACATCAGTTGGCGCACTTTAATATGCCTTGTAGGCACTTGATTATTAATCAGGTGCTACCTGAGCCTAAAGACGATGCGGCCAATGAGTTTTGGCAGAGTCGCTATGAGCGTCAAGCCAAGATGATCGAGTCTATTGAACGTGATTTGGCAAAGCAAAATCGCTATTACTACCAGCTCCAAGCCAGTGATGTACGCGGTCTCGAAGCATTAAAGGCCTTTGGTGCAAGTGCCATTAAAAAAGCGGCCCAATAGCAATTGTTCGCAAAAGCCAGGAGGATCGTCACCATAGGCACAGTGCTAGGCTGTGCCATAGAGTTGGCGATGAATTTTCATGGCGCGACGTTGCATTTTGTAGAGAGTTTGCATGCTTAGCGTCGCACCGATATGCTTGGCACTATTTTCCTTTAGTGCTTGCTTCATCACCGCTTGCATCACTTCGGCAGTGGCAATGGCATCAAACACGGCGCTATGCCGATGCGGATTGTTAATGTTGAAGTGCGTGCTCCAAAAATCTAAGCTCTGACGCTTGGTCGATACCTTAGGCAAAAATATCGGCGCCACAAAGGCTACATCAAACCACGTGTGCTGCTTAAGCTCAATCCCCAAATACTGTTTTAACGCTTTATCCAGCATGGGCTGGTCAAAGCCTACATGATAAACAATCAAGGGATCCTTGCCTAGATACTCCAAAAACTGCATTAAGGCCTCAGCCGGCTCAATCCCTGAGCGTTGTTCACTATCACTAATATGGTGTACGAGAATATTATCCTTGCTACTGCTTTGCTCCTGCTTCAAAATGATTTGAAAGGACTGAGCAAGTGGGATGCGACCCTGTTGTAGCTTACAGGCACCAATCGCAATTACATGATCTTTTTTAAAAGAAAAGCCACTGGTTTCTAGATCCAGTACCACAAAATCCGTGTTTTCAAAAGGTCTGTCCAAGCTGACCTTAGGTAGTGCCTGCCAGCGTTTTAAACGCGCCTCTATATCCGCAGTGAGCTCGGGCTTGGTCGTGCCTCGATGCGTTTTAAAAAGCGCTGAAAGTCCGTTTAATAATGACATAGCATCACCTTTAGAGGCGGTATTTATGTGCTAAGGTATTTTGAATATTGCGTATCAAGCGGAAACCTTCGCGTAACACGCGTGTGCTTAAATCATCAAGCTTTTTAGGATCGATATTGTTACTGAGTTCGATGCCCATTTCCTCTTGTTCGAAATGATGCTTCATGCGTATCAACTGGATAAAGGCAAAGGTTTCAAGACAGCCCTGAAGTTGCTTTTTACTTAAATCCGCTTGATCGATGACCTCACGTATACGCTCAAAGGTGTTGCTGGCGGTAGAGCCATGCGCCAATGAGAGAATGCGCGCAATATCCACAATCATGGCAGCGCCGTTAAACTTCAGATTGATGGTGCCGTCACTGCGGGTGGAGAAATCCTTGATTAGCCCTAAAGGGGGGCGGTTTCTAAGCGCATTTTGCGTTAAAAAGCGTAAAAATAAAGCTTGTTCGGGTGCGGTTCGGGCTAACCAGTTTCTTAATTGCTGTGCTAAGCTGAGGTTACCCGCAACGGCTCTAAAATCAAAGAAAATCGTGGCATTTAAGAGCGCTTCAGCATCGGGGTTATTAATCCACTGCGCAAAGCGTTGGCGCCATTCCATATCACTTAGACAGCACTCAGGATTCATTGCCATGATATTACCCGTACAGAGTGGGAAACCGATTTTAGCCAGATCGTGATTTACATCCTTGGCAAAGGCAATCAGTGCTGCCCGTGTACTGGCCCGGTCATCACTATCCTTAAAGATAATGCCGTTATCCTGATCGGTATAAAAGAGCTGCTCTTCACGCCCCTCGGAACCCATCGCAATCCAAGCAAAGTCAATATTTTGCACCTCCGGATGATGCGGCAACTGTAAGTTGATCACCGCACGTACCAGCTGATCATTTAAGTGTGAAATTAGTTGTGTTAACTGTTCAATTGCGACCCCTTGCGCCATCATATTTTTGGCGAGTTTTTTGATTTGGTTTTGACTTTGAGCTAAGTCCTCGAGCGTTTTAGCTTCCTGAATCCCTTGGGCAATATCCGTGAGGCCGATGCGTTGCAAAGCAAAAAGATCGCGTTCGGAAATAACCCCTAACAGCTGTTGCTGTTGGTTAATCACAAAAATATGCCTAAAACCATGCTTAGCCATAATAATCGCCGCTTCATAGGCTAAATTATCAGCCCTTAAGGCAATCGGATCGGGTGTCATAAAGTCGGCAATGGGTCGATCGAGATCAACCTCGGGAATAGCGACTCGACGCAACACATCATTGAGCGTAAAAATCCCTAAGGGACGCAAATCCTCATTCACAATGGCCATGGAGCCGATATTGGTTGTGGCTAAAATATCTAACACCTCCCTTAAGGGCTTATCCGGTCCGCAGCTAATCACCTCCGCTTTAAGCACCTCACCTAGCTCCATTGCTAAAGGCTGTTCGCCGCTTTGGCTATGACTTTGTTGGTTTTGGATAATACGCTTTGACTCTTCGAGGAGGGAGGCTAGACGCGCTTCACAAAAGTTTCTGAAGGTAGGACATTGCTGATGCAGTTGATAAAAAATAGTGGCAGGTACCTCATACACAAAGCAGTCGGTAATCGCAATAAACTGGCTTCGATTGGGTAAATTTGAGAGTAAGGGGCCATAGGGAAAGGCATCGCCTTCTTCGTATTCAAAGGCATTTTTAAAGTTTTCTACCCCTTTGGCCTCACGTTGACTTTCTACAAAGCCCTGTTTGATAATCACGAAAGTGTCGGGTGGCCCCTCTGTGCTGATGTCGAGAATAACTTCACCTGCTTTAAAGTAATTGCTTTCACAGTGCTTGGCAAGCAACTCCAAAAACGGCATCTCCATTTTTTGAAATGGATAAAATTGCTGCAAATGGGCGATGGTAGCGCGAATGAGTTCATCCATGAGTGACCTCAATTAATGCGGTTAAAAGGACAGGCGTGGCGTGTTAGAGCGCCCTATCAGAAGGGCTATCAAAGGCAAAAAAGCGCAACCAGAGACTTTTGCATAAAAGCAGTTAAATACCGG
>NZ_KV792931.1:0-1965 GCF_001808335.1 Oligella sp. HMSC05A10
CTCATCGGTGTTTCGATTTTAGGGGAGTATTACCCTAACTACCCTCTCCCGAGATTTATATCAGCAGAATATGAAAACCGAAGCTAGACAAATTAGTATGCTGGCCAAAGAAATCAATAACTCAACACCAACAACACAACTTCAATCAGCCTTTGATAAAACAATCGAAAAAGATATGGAAAGATAAAATGATACAAGAAGATAATTTTGAGTTTATTCTCACCCGCACGAAAAGTGTTTTGGGTTTTAGAACTGATGGTGAAGTTGCGACTGCTTTAGATTTATCTCAATCAGCATTTGCAGAAAGAAAAAGAAGAAACTCATTTCCTATCAATGAGTTAGCTCTTTACGTCAAAAATAACAATTCCTTATTGCCAATAACTGTAGAATATATTCTTACAGGTAAAACAGATGACTATGCTAAATCTCTTCCCCTGCATATAGCAGAAACTCTTGAACGACTGTTAAAATTAAGTATAAGTGAACAAGCAGCCGTCCATAACATAGTTAAAAAAATGTATGAGACACGGACAGAGCTGAACCAATTACTAAAATCATCTAAACAAAAAACCTCAACGTTTTAATGGTTTTTAATTTATAGGAATAAATGAAATGAATGACCTGCGTCACATAGGAAAAGAACAGGCTCTATTTATTGCTCATAAACTTCGTGATGAGCTTATTTTCAATATGGCCAAACTCGAAGGTAACTCACTTACTTTTGCAGAAACACAAACAGTAATACAAGGTATTTCTGTTGCTGGTCGTCCAATTAATGATCTTAATCAAGTTATTAATATCCGTGACGGCTGGGATGAATTGATCAATCAAATAAAAACAGACACATTCAAAGTTGATAAAGAAAACTTTGTTTTGATGAATAAAATAGTAGCTAAACTTGAAAACCCATCTGTAGGTGACTTTCGCATTAAACCAGTACTAATCACTGGCACTGAATATATGCCGCCTATGGATATGCTATTAAGTACTTTATTCCGTGAAATGCTTGAAGACTTTGAAGCTACTTCCAACTTTCAATCTAATCATAAATTAAATTTTGAAAGTACTTTTAATCTTTTCCTAGATACAGCGAGAAATCAATATTTTGAAGATGGAAATAAAAGAACTGGCCAATTAATGATGAATGGCGTGCTAATCCTATCAGGATATGCACCTTTTACCATTAGCCCTTCAAGAGACACCGAATTCAGACAAAAACTTTTGGATTTTTACGAATCCGGCAATAAAAATGAAATGATTGACTTCATTTATTCAAGCATAAATTCACCTAGATACTTAGTAATGCAACAAGAGCTAGAAGACGATTTAGACCGCTAAAACTGTAATTACAGTAATTACACTATTACAGCTATTACAGTTTTTTGATTTTTAACATGAATTTACTAAGCCCTGATTTTTATCAGGGCTTTTTTATTTAGAACCAATTACTTATGAAAAAACTTAAAAAATTAGTTTCCTCCGGGCTAATCGCATCATTATTGTTATCTGTTCCATTGATAGCCCCCTACCGAGTACTAAGAACTTTAAGCCGAACCTGCATTAAAATATTTTTTAATCAAAAAAACCTCTGCTCAAATATTGAGCGACAAACCCAACATATTACTAATCAATAAGTTAGACCTCTCTTTTCAGATAAAAAGCCTACTTATTAACATTATTTGTGGATAATAATTCAAAGAAATTTATGCCTGAGTATTTTTTTAGAAATTGGAATAAACTTCTTTTCTGTGGCCGATTCGAACCACTAAGACAGTAAAAACACCTTCATCAATTTGTGCAATTACTCGATAATCGCCAACACGGTACCGCCAGAATTCAGATAAATTTCCTTGAAGAAAACCGCCTTGATTCTTTGGGTCTTTGGAGACTCTTTCGGTTAAAAAACGATGAATACGTTTAGCGACTGGTTTAGAGCCTGTAAATAATTTTGTGTAACTTCCTTTA
>NZ_KV792932.1:0-1966 GCF_001808335.1 Oligella sp. HMSC05A10
AAATCAAGTTACACAAAATACCTTACACCCTCGACGATTATTATCCTTCAACGTCGTTTCCGTTATTAAATTAAACAAACACAGCTTTATCTACCGATTAACGACAACCCCCTCCTACGATATATTAGTTCACATTGATACTGATTAAACTGCGACGCATTGAAGACGTGCTTAGCTATGACTATCTAGACATCATGAGCGGTGTAGGCTCGCTTATCACAACTCACCGCCTCAGCTTCCGAGCCGATTTTTGCGGACTAACGATAAAACCCAAGCACCGTATTCTTCTCTCCCTCAATGATATAAGCTTTTTTAAAATAACCAAATGAATGCCATCTCTTGCCAAAAACAGGATCATTTTCTTCTTTGTATCCTAAAGACAGGAGATATTTCTCAAGTTCCATGACGTCCTGCCCTCCAACATATGTGACTTCAATATTTTCTGAATTTGGACCGTCCTGAGGATAGTAAGAAATCATTGTGTGATCAGTTAACCCGGGCGCGTTTTTAATCTCGTCCGGAGTAAACATTTCATAAGGGATTCGATCTAATCGCGTGTAATGCTGGGAGTCAAATGAGAATACGTAAGGACCATACAAAACTACCCACCGAGTAGCAAACACAATACAACAAAACAGTATGACCCACTTCAACCATCTAAAGCCTTTTTTCGACACAACCAAATTCCCCTCCTAATCCATTTGGAAAATCCCTCTTACTAAACTTATGATTTGTTATAATAATATCTGTATGTAGGCTTACATCAAAAGGCTCAATCTCCTTCATAAAGGATGGTAATTCTCCATATCTTGGTTTGGCATCTTTATGAGCCGCAGGATCAGGAAAAAGTAAAGGCTTAAAAAGTTTGTTCTTGTATTTACCTAGCGACCCATAATGATTCCAGCGCTCTATAGCTTTTGCCCTACTAACTAACTTCAATTCGGGAAAATAATTCTTGGGACGAACTGCACGATAAAACCCCAACAAATTCGACACTAGATCCTCCGCACTAAAACCACTGTCTGTTGCCCATCCATACCATTTTTTTTGCATGCCTTCGAAGACAGGGGCAACTTTCATCATCATAGCTAAAGCAATGCGATGCCTTTGATGTAGGGGACGACCTTTTTTTATAAGCCATATAACTGCCTGACCAACGCACACCCCTGAGGTATCCAATCCTTTTAAACCTTTAGTTTTTCTCATGGTCTGTGTGTAGACAACACGATAATAAGGTTCGTTAGAACGTTCGCCTACTTGCATTTGATGCAATACAGCCCTTATGTCATCCCCCCTAGCATGACCTAAATCAATCCAGTCAATCACTTCCGAATACACAAGGCCACTAGCCTTTACAGGCGCATCACTGGGATCAATTATATCGCTCCGTTTGCTCATATCTAACTTTCCATTTATTGTTAATAACAGCAAGTTACCACAGCACTACAACAAAATCAATAAACCCTTTAAAATCATTTAGTTATGACAGAAACATGACAATTCATATTAGCTATTAAAGGCTTTATCTTAGCGCCAATTAACATACTAATATCATAGATAAATGCAATTACCGAAACCGGCCAAGTTAATTGACGCTAAACCGGACAAAGTAGTTGACGTTCTATACGTTCTTTTATTTATCATAAGGAAGGTGTGATTTTTTACTTAAATACCTTTCTCTTTTTTTTTATAATTCACTTTTTTTAATATTTAAATCTTAATTAATTTTTAGCATTTTCTTTTTTTTTTAGAAATACTTAAACCGCTTAAATTTAATTAATTTTTTATTTCACTAAAAGATTTTCGCCAGCTTCATTTCTGATAAGCCTACTGGTGATTAAAGGTAAAACTTAAATTAATAATTATGCAAACAATAAAAAAACTTTTGAGTCAGCTATTCGTTTTATTTTCGCTTGTTGCTGCAATTAATGCAGTGAGACTTTTGCATAAAAGCAGTTAAATACCG
>NZ_KV792933.1:0-9010 GCF_001808335.1 Oligella sp. HMSC05A10
TCCGGTATTTAACTGCTTTTATGCAAAAGTCTCCAATTACATTGAGTAAGGAGTGTGTTATGCAAATGATTAAAAAAAGTATGGGTGCCTTAGTTGCCGCCACCCTGAGTATTGCCGCATTTAGTGCGAGTGCCGCCACCGACCAATGGCAACGCATAGAAGCACTGAAAATCAGTCCAGCGCAGGCACTAAGCATTGCGACTAGCGAGGCGCCGGGTCACGCCGTTGAGTTGGAATTGGATCTCGATAGAAAGAGTGCCTCTTATGAAATCGAGGTTCAGGGAAGCAACGATAGACATAAAATCGAGGTAGATGCGGATAGTGGTGATGTGCTTAAGAACCGCATTGATAAGGACTATTTCAAGGATCAGCCTCGCTTAGAAGCAAATATTCCATTGCAGGATGCCATTACTATCGCTGAGGAAGCTACCCAAGCTCGGGTTAAGGAGATTGAGCTTAAGCGAGCTAAGGAGCAGAATGCCTACTATAAGGTTGAGACGCTTAATGCAACGACGAAGTTTAAGCTAAAAATAGATGCCACTGACGGTAAAATTATTGAGCGCAAAGAGGATTAATTAGTGCGCTTGCGCAATCACTAAAAATAGAGGACAGGCTTTTAAAGCCTGTCTTTTCGTTTTAGCTACTGCTATAGTATATTGGTCGTCTTGCCGGGGCGGTTGCGCTCTGATTTTATTATGCTGTTGAGAGGTTCTGATGAAGTTTACGATGCGTTTTAATCCTAAAATCTATGAGTTAAGGCGTGGCTATTCGGCAGAGCAATTCTTGCAGGATTTGGGCGCAGGCTTGACGGTGAGCGTGGTTGCGTTGCCCCTAGCGATGGCCTTTGCTATTGCCTCGGGTCTAAAGCCAGAGGCGGGACTGTTTACAGCGATTATCGGGGGCTTGCTGATTTCTTTATTTAGCGGTTCACGGGTGCAGATTGGCGGCCCGGCCGGCGCCTTTATTGTGATTGTCTACGGCATTGTGCATCAATATGGGGTTGAGGGGCTGCTGTTAGCGACCTTGATGTCCGGTGTTTTTCTGTGGCTGATGGGCTTTTTGCGTTTAGGCGGCTTGGTGGAATTTATTCCCGTGGCGGTCATTATTGGCTTTACCAATGGCATTGCCGTATTGATTGGTGTGTCTCAAATCAAAGACTTTCTGGGCTTGCCCTTAGAGGATGTGCCGGCAGACTTCTTCCCCTTGATGCAAAGTTTGTGGCAGGCCTTGCCGCAAATGAATGTTCAAGCCTTTATCGTGGCCTTGCTGTGTTTGGCCATCGTGTTTTTGTGGCAGCGTGTGTTGGTGCTGAGTGGCAGGTTCTTGCGCAATAAAGATAGTCAACACCCTGTGCCCAAACTCATGCGTTTTTTAGCGCATATCCCGGGCTCTATCGTGGCTTTAATTGTCGGTGTGTTGTTAGTGCAACTGGGGGATTTGCAGGTAGAGACCATCGGCAGCCGTTTTGGTGGTATACCGCAGAGTTTGCCAGCGTTTACGGCCCCCGCCTTTAGCCTGGCGCTGATGAGTGACTTAATGATGCCGGCGATTACCTTAGCCGTGCTGGGGGCGATAGAGTCTTTGTTATGTGCACGTGTGGCTGACAATATGATTAAGGATAAGCACGATCCGAATCAGGAGCTGCTAGCTCAGGGCTTTGCGAATATGGTGGTGCCATTTTTTGGCGGTATGCCGGCGACCGGCACCATTGCCCGTACCGTGACCAATGTAAAAAACGGCGGTAGAACGCCGATTGCGGGTATGATTCATGCGCTCGCCTTATTGGTTGTGGTGCTGGTGGCGGCACCCTTAGCGCAATATATTCCCTTGGCTACTTTAGCGGCTATTTTGATGTCGGTGGCGTGGAATATGGGGGCGTGGCGTGAATTTGCACGTATCCCGTCGCATACTTTAGCCTATGCGGCCACCTTACTCTCGGTCTTTTTCTTGACGGTGATGGTGAGTCTCACCGTGGCGGTGCAGGTAGGTATTGCCTTAGCGTGTTTTACCTTTATTTATCGCGTCTCTATGTTGACGGTGGCGGAAAAGCAGAACTTGGCTCAAACACCGGAAGAAGAGGGCGTGAGTTATTATCGCTTGCTTGGCTCGGTATTTTTCGGCTCGGTCAATCTTACTCAAAAGTTGTTAAATCCCATGGCTAAAAAAGCCTTGGTGTTGGATTTTTCCGGGATTATTTACGTGGATTCCTCCGGTGTGGTGGCCTTAAAAGAAATGCTACAAGCGTATCAAGCGCAGGGGGTGCCAATTTTTATCTATGGGTTGCGACCACAGGCTAAAAGCATTCTCTGGCGTAGCGAATGGCTGCGTGACTTAGGTGAAGGATATATGCATGATAGCCTTGAAGAAACGCGTCAAGCCGTGCTCGCCTATTTACATCAACAAGCAGCAGTCGACGCGGCTGCCAAGGGTTAAGCTCAATGATATTGCAATGGTTTGATGCCTTGCTTGCCAATTGGTCGGTTTATCAGGTGTTGGCGTTGGGGTTGGTGCCGACCGTGCTGGTATTTTTTTGCATGTATTTGCTGCTTTTAAAAGCTCGCTCTGATCGTCGCTTAGCCGAGTGGCGTTTGCTGGATCGGGAGCAAGAAAATCAGCGCCTGAAAGCGGAGCTGAGAGCGTTGGAAGCAGAGCTTAAGATGCTTGATGATGAAAAAGATCAGCTGGATAAGCAAGTCGTTGCACTGTCTACGCAGCTTAATTTTGAGCAGCAATATAAAGAGTTGCAGGAAGAGCAGAATAAGCAGCAATTGCAGGAATTAGCGCGTCGTTTTGAACTGCTCTCCAATCGCTTATTGGATGAAAAAGGGCGCGCCTTATTGGAGCGCAATCAGGGTTCTTTAGAGCAGGTATTAAGACCGTTTAGGGAGCGCTTGGATTTATTTCAACAGCGCATAAATGATTTGCATGGGCAGTCTTTGCAGGGGCACAGTGCCATTTCCGAACAAATTAAGCAGTTAATGAATGCGGGTTTACGTATCGGAGCGGAAGCGGAAGCGCTGACACGTGCCCTTAAAGGGGATAAAAAGGCGCTCGGTAACTGGGGTGAGTTGCAATTGGAGTCGGCGTTGCAGCAGGCTGGCTTAGAAAAAGATAGGCACTATAAAACCCAAGTCGCTTTTAGACAAGAGAGTGGACAGCGTTTGCTGCCGGATGTGGTGGTATACCTACCCGATGATAAAGAGCTTGTGATTGATAGTAAAGTCTCACTGGTCGATTATCAAGCGGCCATTACCGCTGACGATGAGGAGTGTGCAAAGTACTATTTACAGCGGCATGTGAAAGCGGTGCGCCAGCATATTGATGATCTGAGCGCTAAGGACTATAGCCAATTGCCAGGGCTTAATAGCCCAGGTTTTGTGATGCTCTTTATGCCAATTGAGGCCGCCTTTATTGAGGCGCTAAAGGCGGATGAGGCCTTGTATCACTATGCCTTTAATAAAAATATTATCCTAAGCTCACCGACCACCTTATTGCCTTTATTAAAAACAGTGGCCTATTTGTGGTTGCGTAGTGATAGTCATCAACAAGCTCTGGCCTTGGGTGATGAGGCAATGGCGATATACAATCAGGCAGCGCTGGTGGCACAGCATATGTGTAAATTAGGACAGAGCTTAAATAGCTCTACTCGCTTATTCAATCAAATGGCTCGTTCCTTTGCTGGTCAGCAGGGCATTACCACCAAGTTAGCGCGTTTTAATCGCTTGAGTGCCAAAGCCGCTAAGGAGATGCCTGAGGTGAGCGAGGTTAGTTTACAGAGCGAGCTACCTGCGGCATGGGATAGTGAGAGAGAGTAAAAACAACAAAAACAGTATAAACCCTTGGAATGCATAGACTTTCATGGTATAGTAGTGGGCTAGCTACTAAAAATGCGCTTTATGCTGCGCAGAGTTGTGAAATACTTGCGGTATAAAGTTCAAAGCTAGTGCAAATAGATTGCGAGTTCTCTAAGTTTTCACTTAACCGGTTTACCGCCAAGCATGATGAGCGATGGTCTCGTTGCCCATGGTGAGTATGCTTATATCAAGCGGTCCGGTGCGAATGCTTAAAAGCAAGATATTTACCCCTCATAATAAATGTTAGCCCCCACCAATCGTAGTGGGGAATGGAGTAATTAAAATGTCAAATTCGACAACAACGCCTGCCGCTCATCGGTTAGGCCTAGTCGGTCGTAAGGTTGGCATGATGCGTTTGTTCACCGAAGACGGTGATTCAATCCCGGTAACTGTACTGGACGTATCAGGCAACCGTGTGACTCAAGTGAAGTCCGTTGAGACGGATGGCTATGCTGCTGTTCAGGTTGCGTTCGGTCAGCGCCGTGCCGGCCGTGTGACTAAGCCACTAGCAGGTCACTACGCCAAAGCCGGCACAGAAGCCGGTACCATTCTCAAAGAGTTCCGTTTAGATCCAGCTGTTGCTGCTGAGTTTGAGGCGGGTGCTGAGATTCTTGTTGATAGCTTATTTGAAGTGGGCCAAAAGGTGGATGTACAGGGTACAACCATTGGTAAGGGCTTTGCCGGTGTGATTAAGCGTCATAACTTTAGCGCTCAGCGTGCTTCTCACGGTAACTCAATCTCCCACCGTGCCCCTGGTTCTACCGGTATGGCCCAAGACCCGGGTCGTGTTTTCCCTGGTAAGCGTATGGCTGGTCACATGGGTGATGTCACTCGCACAGTACAAAACTTGGACGTGGTCCGTGTTGATGTAGAGCGTGGTCTGATTATGGTTAAGGGTTCTGTGCCTGGCCATAAAAATGGCAACGTGATCGTGCGTCCTGCAATTAAAATGACTGTTAAAGGAGCCAAATAATGGAACTTAAGCTCCTAAATGCACAAGGCGCTGCTGACGGTACTGTGAGCGCACCCGAGACAATTTTCGGTCGTGATTTCAACGAAGCATTAGTACACCAAGTCGTTGTAGCTTACCAAGCTAACGCTCGTAGCGGTAACCGTGCTCAAAAGGATCGTTCAGAGGTTAAATATAGTACTCGCAAGCCATGGCGTCAAAAGGGTACCGGTCGTGCGCGTGCCGGTGCTGCGGGTTCACCATTGTGGCGTGGGGGTGGTCGCACTTTCCCTAACAAGCCTGATGAGAACTTCAGCCAAAAGGTTAACAAGAAGATGTACCGTGCCGGTATTCGTTCTATCTTGTCACAATTGGCGCGTGAAGAGCGTATCGCTGTCGTTGAATCATTCACCTTTGATGCACCTAAAACCAAAATGGCCGCTAGCAAATTAAAAGCAATGGGCGTGCTAGATTCGGTGTTAGTGATCACGGATGATTTAGACGAAAATACTTATTTAGCTACTCGCAATTTACCGGGTGTTGCTGTTGTTGAAACTAGCTACGCCGATCCACTTTCTTTAATTCATTACAAGAACGTGTTGATCACTAAAGGTGCAATTGCCCAACTTGAGGAGATCTTAGGATGAAAGCAGAACGTTTAATGCAAGTCATTCTGGCTCCGGTGATTACTGAGAAAGCAACGTTTATTGCTGAACGTTCTGCGGATCAGCCTCAGATTGCTCTGCGTGTTGCTCCTGACGCAACTAAGCCGGAGATTAAAGCAGCAGTTGAGCTTTTATTTGAAGTTGAAGTTGACTCTGTATCAGTTTTAAACCGTAAAGGTAAAGTAAAGCGTGCCGGTCGTTTTATGGGTCGCCGTAAAAATGTCCGCATCGCATATGTATCACTCAAAAAAGGTCAGGAACTTGACTTTTCGGAGGTGAACTAAGATGGCATTAGTAACTATTAAACCTACATCACCAGCCCGCCGCGGTATGGTTAAAGTGGTTAACCCGGATCTACACAAGGGTGCACCTTATGCTCCTTTATTAGAGTCGCAAAAACGCGGTTCCGGTCGTAACCACCACGGTCGTATCACTACCCGTCATCGTGGGGGCGGTCATAAATCGCATTACCGTATTATCGACTTCCGTCGCAATAAAGACGGTGTGCCTGCGAGAGTAGAGCGTCTTGAGTACGATCCTAACCGTACGGCGCATATTGCTCTAGTGGTTTATGCTGACGGTGAGCGTCGCTATATTCTTGCGCCTAAGAAATTAGAAGTGGGTGCACAGATTGAATCAGGCATTGAAGTGCCTATCCGTGTTGGTAATGCGATGCCAATCCGCAATATTCCAATCGGTTCACACATTCACAATATTGAGATGTTGCCTGGCAAAGGCGGTCAAATCGCTCGTTCAGCCGGTGCTTCTGCTGTGTTGATGGCACGTGAGGGTACCTACGCGCAGATTCGTCTACGCTCCGGTGAAGTACGTCGTGTGCATATCGATTGCCGCGCCACTATCGGTGAAGTCGGCAATAGTGAGCATAGCCTTCAGAACTACGGTAAAGCCGGTGCCATGCGTTGGCGCGGTATTCGTCCTACCGTTCGCGGTGTGGCAATGAACCCGATCGATCACCCGCACGGTGGTGGTGAAGGTAGAACCGGTGAAGGTCGTGAGCCAGTGAGCCCATGGGGTACGCCAACTAAGGGTTACCGAACTCGTCGTAATAAGCGTACTGACAGCATGATCGTCTCACGTCGTAAGCGTAAATAAGGGGCAATAAACTATGTCACGTTCAATTAAAAAAGGCCCTTACGTAGAAGCCTCTTTGATGAAAAAGGTTGAGGCAGCTACTGAAGGCAAGGATAAGAAGCCGATCAAAACTTGGTCTCGTCGTTCAACAATCCTACCGGACTTTATCGGTTTAACGATTGCTGTACATAACGGTCGTCAACACGTACCGGTTTATATCAACGAGAACATGGTTGGTCACAAACTTGGTGAATTCGCGCAGACTCGTACCTACAAAGGTCATGCAGCGGATAAGAAGTCTAAGAGGTAAGTGATGGAAACAACAGCTATTGTTCGTAACGCACATATCTCAGCGCAAAAGACTCGTCTTGTAGCGGACTTAATCCGTGGTAAATCAGTTGAGCAAGCGTTGAATATTTTGACGTTCACACCGAAAAAAGCCGCCGGCATCATCAAAAAAGCTCTAGAGTCAGCAATCGCTAACGCTGAGCACAATGACGGTGCTGATATTGATGAGTTAATCGTAAAAACTATTTACGTTGATAAGGCTCAATCAATGAAGCGTTTTAGAGCACGTGCCAAAGGCCGTGGTAACCGTATTGAGAAGCAGACTTGCCACATCGTGGTAAAAGTCGGCGTTTAAGGAGTCACAATGGGTCAGAAAGTACACCCAACCGGGTTCCGTCTCGCTGTATCTCGTAACTGGAATTCACGTTGGTATGCTGACGATAAGAATTTCGGTAGTTTATTACACGAAGACGTTAAAGTACGTGAATACTTGAAGCGTAAACTTAAAAATGCTTCAGTAGGTCGTGTTGTGATTGAGCGCCCTGCTAAAACTGCGCGTATCACGATTCATACAGCACGTCCTGGTGTTGTAATCGGTAAGGGCGGTGATGATATCGCTCAATTAAATGCCGACTTACAGCGCTTAATGAGCGTACCTGTTCACGTAGGTATTGAAGAAATTCGTAAGCCCGAAATCGATGCACAACTAATCGCTGACTCTATCGCTCAGCAATTAGAAAAGCGTATTATGTTCCGTCGCGCGATGAAGCGTGCAATCTCTAATGCGATGCGTGCTGGTGCCAAGGGTATCCGTATTGCTTCTTCAGGTCGTTTAAATGGTATTGAGATTGCTCGTACCGAATGGTATCGCGAAGGTCGAGTGCCTTTACATACCCTACGCGCTATCATCGATTACGCAACGTCTGAAGCTGAAACTACCTACGGTATTATCGGTATCAAAGTATGGGTTTATCGTGGTGATTTATTGCCTAATGGCGAATTGCCACCTGAGTTAGCAACACCTGCTGAAGACGATCGTCGTGCTCGTCGTCGCCCTCGTGGTGACCGTCCTGAGTCACGCCGTCGCCGTCGCCGTCCTGCGGCCGCCCAGCAGAATCAGCAAGCTGACACAGCAGCTGAGGCTAAAGGAGAGTAATTATGTTATCACCAGCTCGCAGAAAGTATCGTAAAGAGCAAAAAGGCCGTAACACTGGCTTAGCCACTCGTGGTACACAGGTAAACTTCGGTGATTTCGGTTTAAAAGCGACCGGTCGTGGTCGTTTAACTGCCCGTCAAATTGAGGCGGCTCGTCGTGCGATGACGCGTCACATTAAACGTGGTGGTCGCGTATGGATCCGTATCTTCCCGGACAAACCGATTTCACAGAAACCTGCTGAAGTTCGTATGGGTAGCGGTAAAGGTAACCCTGAGTACTGGGTTGCTGAAATCCAGCCGGGTAAGGTTCTCTATGAAATGGATGGTGTAAGCGAAGAATTGGCTCGTGAGGCATTCCGCTTAGCTGCCGCTAAGTTGCCAATCTCTACCACCTTCGTCACACGTCAAATTGTATAAGAGGTATTTATGAAAGCATCTGAATTACGTGAAAAGGACGTGACCGAGCTTCATAAAGAGCTCGAGTCCTTACTAAAGGCACAATTTAACTTGCGTATGCAACACGCTACTCAGCAATTAGCTGACAGCAGCCAGTTGTCAAAAGTACGTCGCGATATTGCACGTGTACGCACTATCTTAACCGAAAAGGCAGGTAACTAATATGAGCGAAACTCAAACTACAGAGAAGCGCCAACGTACCTTAATTGGTAAAGTGGTGAGCAACAAAATGGATAAAACCATTGTTGTGCGTGTTGATCGCCGTGTTAAGCACCCACTTTACGGTAAATTCGTTAACCGCTCTAAGAACTACAAGGCACACGACGAAGAGAACCAGTACAACGAAGGCGATACCGTTGAAATTGCAGAGGGCCGTCCTATCTCTAAAGATAAATCATGGACCGCAGTTAGATTAGTCGAAGCTGCTCGCGTAATTTAATTACGTAGTTAGTTAACGCTAATTTAATGCTGTTATTTCACAGCCAAAAACCCAAACTGTCTTATGATGGTTTGGGTTTTTTATGTGTTTGCCCAGCGAGGTTGGCAAACCC
>NZ_KV792934.1:0-2821 GCF_001808335.1 Oligella sp. HMSC05A10
TTGAGCGTTATCAAGCTGATTCTTTTTCATTAAAGCTGAGAGAGCGTCAATTCTTGAAAAATGGACTTTCACAGATCGCACAAGGTGACGAAAATAAGGTCCAATATATCCTCTCCATTCCTATTACTCAAAAAATCGATGATGGGCGAGTAGGAGAAGCTTGTCTTAAAGCACGCCAACAAGTCGGTGTTGATAACTCAATGGATATGAAATTGGCTAGGGCAGCAGAACCCGCGTTGTTTTTGCTTGGTGGTACTGGTGTTTCTACGGCAAAAGTTACAAGTAGCCTTCAAATCTTTAGGAATATCGGAAAGAGTTATATTATGGACGCCGCTCAATCGATTGCTGTTGGAGGTGTGACTAGTTTAATGACTGAAGGAAGCTATACAACAGCAAACTTGTTTTCTGATGCTACTGTCGGAGTTGCTTTTTCAAGGCTTGTGAGAGGGATGCATTTTGAAAATAAGCATAGTTTACAAAAGCTTGATAAGCTTTCTCCAAATATAAGGATTCAAGTGACAAAAGAATCAAATAGAATAGTCAAACCTTTTTTACAAATTTTAGATTTTTCAGGAGGCTACTTTATAGGTGGTGGTGTTTCGGCAGGAGTTTCGCATTATGGCGGAAATAAGGTAGATACAAAAATAATAGAAGTTTCATCATTGAAACAAATATTTAATAAGCATGATAATGATAAACAATTGGAAGATTAATGCTATTAGAGCGAAATGATAGAAATATGCTCAGCGGAAGAGGGGCAATATTGGTGACTGTTTCACTGGCAGTTGTTATGTTTTTCATCCGTTGTTTTAACAAACCAGTTAAACGGAATCTTGAGTTTTTAATTAAGCTATTAACATTTGTCGGCATATTAACAATTTTCATGTTGATAAATTTGGTTTTTGGTAAATATAGTTTGTATTTTATGTGGGAGTTTTGGCTAATTATCTCCCCTGTTGCGCTTTTTTTGGTGTTTCTTTATAAAGACTCCTTTCCGATTTGGATTGATAAGGAGGAGTTGATACGCTTATGGCAAAAAGATCATTGTTTTTTAGCTATTGAAGATGGTTTTTTGGAAATAGATGAAGACAAGAAAGTGTTACTAGAAGAGGAGTTAAAACGCTCAGGACTACAAGAACCACAAAGGATAAAGAGTGAGATTTTGAGTGTTTGCAATACATGCTTAGAACCGTTGTCTACTAATGACACGACGAAAAGATATACTATTTTGCCAAGAGGCTGTAGGTTAAGGTTACCAACTCAAGATGAAATTTATTGGATCACCGAATCGACATTATTAGAAATGCGAAAACACCCTGTTTATGTGTATAAGTTTTTGCGTTTTCCAATTAGCTCACAAGAAACGCATTTCGATATTTATGAGATTCAACCTAAGCTAGGGATGAGACCGTTAATTTTTCAAGGCACAATGACTTATGGCGATAAACATTGGCGGGAAAGCAAGTATACAGATGTTTTGTTCTATGAAAAATCTATGGATATTTCCATTATTTTAAATCGACAAGAATGGACTGAACCTAAGTGGGTAGGTCAGTTCTATGTGGGGATTTAAATTTTAAATAAGGCATGTTTAATTTAGACCTAAACAGCCTGTTTTTTATGTCGGTAATGTCTGGGGGAATTAATAGATTGGATTATGATTCGCGAGTTAGGTGTGGTTGTAAGTTGCGTTGTTACGACAATCATCAAGGATGTCAGTCACGAAAATTAGATATCTAAGAGTTTTAATTTTTTATGGCGTATCGCAACTCGTTGTTATGAGGTCACTTGCACTTTATTTATAAAAAGATTTAAGGCTTTTAACACTTACGATTGTTTTGTGTTTTTTTGGAATGGGATCGTTACATATTTTGATGAGAGTAATGAGCCTCATAAAAAGACTGAAAGCTAGTGCCTGAATAAGGTAGTTAAGCATGCACACTAGGGGGTGGCAGGATATTGTATTAACAATGAGCGTCAAGAGCTCACCCCTTATTGCTCAGAACCTCTACGTTAAGAATCCCACATTACCGTCTTCTTATTTAATGGCGCAAACGATAAACAGATTAAAGATTACATCTTGCTATAGACTGATGAAACGTCTTTGTTTAAAGCCAGAGCTTACGAAATGGGTCGACTTCACAGGATGTGACCAAAGCGAGATGGACCATAGAGATAACAGGTACTAGAGGCCAGAAAATTGGCAATAGGTGCTGAGACTAAATAAGGTAGAGGTTAAGTTTCGATGGAATTATTAAATGTTGATTCAGCAGTTTATGATGAATTAGTTGAGTTTTCAGAAAGTATGTCAACGTCAGCCTTATGGGGCGAAGTTATTTATTTTTTAGGTGAAAAGTCACCCTACGAAGAACGTAAACAGTTATTCTTGTCCATCCTGTATCGTTTGACGCAGGAAGGGCGTATAAAACTTGCTTTTGACGGGAAGTTTCTTGAGGGCACTATTGAGGAACAGGTGCAACTTTATTCCGATCGATGACCCAAAGATGAGCGTAAATTAGCGGGTTTTGGCTTTCAATTTACGGAAGATAAACACGGTAACTTAATTGAGTTTTGGCCAATGTGTGGTTTTGTGTGGATTTATGAAGACGGCTCAATGGAGGGCACTTAGATTCAAGTCTTCAAGTTGCGGTTCGATGCGGGTCTAACGATACCGACCGTGGGTATCACTGCGGGTGCCAATCGAGGCAAAGGTTACGGCAACGCCGACAGCGTAACACACCGTCAGACACAGATTGGTGATGGCACCAGCCTGACGACATTGCAGGCATCACCTTGCGCGGTGCGCAGGTGTTGGGCGAGA
>NZ_KV792935.1:0-69684 GCF_001808335.1 Oligella sp. HMSC05A10
AAATCAAGTTACACAAAATACCTTACACCCTCGTAATAGCCAATACTCAAAACATGGCACCGAGGTAATGGCATGCCATTTACCAATAGGCTGCTGTCGATTGAGCTCGGCAATCGCCTCTTTGTATTCTACGTGTTGGTCTTTATCAAAAACACAGTACACCATATCATAGGCGTCACCTATGAGTTCTGATTGCTCATATTCCTTTATGGCAGACTGTACAAGCCTCATTGGATCTTTACCTAGGCTTTGGACTGTCACCGTGTTGAGCTGATGAAAATTTCGTGCGTCATTGAAGTAAAATCGTTCACTTTTTCCCTCACCCACAATCAAAATTTTGTCATAAGCTTGTCGTCTGGCCTTTCTCTGTATAAAACTATTTTTGGCTCGCCTAGTGTGCCTCGCTACTCTCTTTGAATTCATCGCTTTCCTCCCATAGCTGCGATTCTGTTATAAAAGGGACTCCACCATAACGCCCGCTTAAATACGCTTGCTCAATATTTTCTCGCTCTTTACGTACAGTAAAATCAGTGAGAGGATAGAGCTCTGTACCATGTGCATAGTCTCGCTCACAAAACCAAATTTGATCGCGTCGAAAAATTCGTTGATTCAAATGATTGGTATTTTGGCTTGTGAAAATCAGTTGCGCATTTTTAGCATTAGTCTGAGGGTTGTGAAACTGCTTGATCAATAATTCTACAAGCTGCGTATGTAAACTATTATCCAGCTCATCCACCAATAATACTAAGCCTTCTTTTAGCGCAATCATACATGGTGCAAGGAGTTGAAAAAGCTTTTGCGTGCCAGCAGACTCCTCACTAAAATCAAAAGGCACAAATTTGTCTTGAGCCGTCTGACGTATCGTATGTATAGTGAATGCCTTTTCTTCTTTAGTCTGATTTAACAGGATCAGTTTTTTTAGCTCGGCAGGTATATTGCTAGCTAAGGACTCCTCAAAATCAGCCTCATCAATGATGATGTCGTGAATATCAAGATCTGCTCTTCTTATGAAGCGCAACACCTGAGGTTTATTATTTGGGTTTTTGTGAATATATTCTGCGGTATAAAAAGGCGAAATCGCTGTTATGCCAATAAACTGCAAGACGTTTTTGAACCAGTAAAATACGGGCTGCAATTGCTTATTATTAAGTTGTATCGCAGTGGAAAGAAAAAGGGCGTTTTTCCTCGTTGAACGTTGCCAGATAGCCTTGGTCCCTTTAAAGTTAGCGCCGTACTTCCAGTCATGCTGCTGCTTACGCTCATCCCAAACACGCATAAACCATAATTGCGCCTGACGCTTTGGGTAGGCATAGAGCCACTCATCATAAATTTGCGAATTGTCTGCACTAAAACCATATTGATATCTTACGCCCTCAGCAATAAAGTCCACTTCAAATTCCGAGGGGCTATGACTTAAGTCCTCGTTTAATTTAAACGGAGTGATGCCTAAAGGATCATCTAATTGAGCATTAGCTGAAGCTAAAACTAATGTTTTCATTAATTTTAACGCCTTAAGTAAATTGGATTTACCACTGGCATTAGCGCCATAGATGATGGCCGATTTTAAAACACGGTATGCTTGCTGTGATGCTAATTCGATAGAAGCTACGTTATGCTCTTCATGTTCAGTGCCTGCGGCTGCGATCATACTCAATTTTTGTATGCTGGCGTATGAGTAGCAGTTGGCAACGGAGAACTCTAATAACATTGGTACCTCCTAAACTCGTGTGAAATGATAGATGTTAAAGATTTTATGTGTTTTTATAAATTAACACGAATTTAGTTTGTTTTTGACAGATTATGCCAAAAATGTCCACAATTTTATATTGTTTACTCCTGATAGGTCTTTGTCAGCGAGCGGCGTGCTATTCAATGATCACGCAGTGGCTTGAGTACTCATAAAGACTGGGTGTGGCTAAGTAAGTCGCCCTCCATGCTAAGTTACCAGGTTAATACGCTACTATATACACCACCCTCTTTGATCGTGAATTTTTGTGTTTTGCTTATCTCATTGCTACTGGCTTTTAGCTCATAGCTACCTGGACTGAGTTGTAAATAGAGTAGGGGGCCGACCTGATTATCGGTAAACACCATTTCGTTTTGGGCGTTGAAAAGCTGTACCTGCAGATTGTTTAAATAGGCACGATCAGCCGCATTGGCAAAGCTGAACTGGGCGTTATAATCAGCCGCATTCTGACGCAGCAGATCTAACTCCTCTTGACCGATACCACCCGTTTGATAGCTGATCTGATGTTCATTGTTGGCTTTTCTGATCTCTGCGTGGCTGAGGCTGTAACTACCTAAGGCTAAGCCGAAACTCAGTGCGCTGGTCAATAACATACGTTGAATTTGGGCTTGATTGAGTCCTTTAGCTTGCATCTGTCACTCCTTGAAAAAATACAGATTAAAAGCTATTGTACTGAGTGAACCGTGGTTGGAAGGTGAGTAGCTGATCTTAAACGTTGCCGGATGTAAACAATCGGTGAGTATAGTGCTCACCGATTTGCTTGGTATTAGCCGAAAAACAGATAGGTCATGGTAATGGCCGCAATGACACCAGCAAGTTCTGCCAAGAGTGCGCAAGGCAGAGCATGGCGAGTGTTTTTAACGGCGACCGAGCCGAAGTATACCGCTAACACATAAAAGGTGGTTTCAGTCGAGCCTTGAATAATGGCAGCCGCTCTGGCAGCAAACTCATCCACACCGCGTGCATTCATCAGCTCAACCATTAGGCCGCGTGCGCCCGAACCGCTCAGTGGCTTCATCAAGGCGACGGGTAAGGCTTCGACAAAGCGACTGTCAAAGCCCATGGCCTCCACAAGATAGCGCACACCATTGACGATATAGTCCATGCTGCCGGAGCTTCTGAACACCGCCACTGCCACTAAAATAGCGACCAGATAAGGGATGATTTTTACCGCTACCTCAAAGCCCTCTTTAGCTCCCTCAATAAAGGCTTCGTAGGCATTAATTTTCTTGATAAACGCCATAAAGATAAAGGAGGTAAAGATGCCAAACAGGACTAAGTTACCGAAGACTTTAGAAATCACATTAATCTCTTCGGGGCTTAGGGTCGTGAAATAAATCAGGGTGCCAATCACGACCGCTGTGAGACCGCCTAAGTAGAGTAGGACGGTACGATTTAAGAGATTGATTTTCTGATAAAAAGACACCACCAATAATGCGGTTAAGGTGGAGAAAAAGGTAGCAATTAAAATTGGCAAAAACACATCGGAGGGGTAGGCTGCACCAGCTTGTTGACGTAAGGCCAAAATAGAAATCGGCAATAGAGTCAAACTAGAGGCGTTAAGCGTGATAAACATAATCTGCGCATTAGTCGCCGTATCGGGTTTGTCATTTAAGCTTTGCAACTCCTTCATCGCTTTCAGACCGAGTGGGGTGGCCGCATTATCCAAACCTAAGGCATTGGCAGAGAAATTCATCAATATCGAGCCCATGGCTGGGTGGTTTTTTGGAATGCCTGGAAAGAGATGCTGGAAAAAGGGACTGACTAAGCGCGATAGCACATCAATCACCCCAGCGCGTTCACCGATTTTCATGATGCCGAGCGCAAAGGCCATAATCCCGATAAGGCCAAGCGAAATGGAGGCAGCCGTTTGGGAGCTGTCAAATAGTGAATTTACAATGGTTTGGAAAATCTCCGTATCGCCTCCGATTAATTTAATCAGGGCTACACCAAAGGTGATAAAAAAGAAGAACATCCAAATAAGATTTAAGGCCATCATCGTCCCCTAAGTTGTTTTTTATTATTATTATGCCTGATTTGAAGGGGTTAATAGAGAGCTTAGTCAAACAACTTGAAAGCTCTAAGCCAGTCACAAGGCAACAGGAGGTATTTGATAAACAGATAGCCAGACAAGGTGGTAATGACGAATTAGAGCTTTAGTATAAGCCGTCAAAGCGAAAGCCATGACGGCTTGTGAATCAATTATTTTGAGTGGTGAACTCAACTAAAGCTCAGCAAAGCTAAACGATAAGCATTTTCACGGAAATGCTTGACTGTTAATACTACTATTTGATTGTTGGCTTCATCATGCCAAAAAAGATAGATATAACCACTTTTGCCATAAGGAACTATTACCTCCCTAACATGACGCAAAACCTCCCCATCTACCGATAAATCATAAGTTCTACCATTATGCGTATTATCTTGAGTAGCTAAAAAGGAACTTCTGAGTAATTGCATCACCGCATTAGCCTGTTTAGTTGCCCCTAAATCATTTAAAAAACTATAAATCCTTGTCAGGTCAGACTGAGCAAGCCGTGTAATAACTAACTTCACTTGTGGCATTGAGGCATATCCCTTGGCTCGTCCATCTCAAGACTATCCACCCAATCGATAAACTCGTTAAGTGTAATATGTAAGCCTGTTTCTTGATAGTCTTTATAAGCTTGCATAGCTCGTCTATCATAAGCTTGTTTTGCTTTCAATGCTTCAATGTGCTTATCAACAGCATCTAATACGAGGCTATGAACACTACCGCCTAGTTCATCAGCTAATTCTTGTAGAATCGCTTTACGATAACCAAGTTTAACGCTGGTCACTTCTTGATTAGAACGCATAGTAAATCCCTCCTGAAGATATCATTATAGTAATACAAAAGTATTACCAGATCAATCATTATAAATCCCTAGCCCAACTGGTTAAATATTAAAAAATTGTTGTAGTGATAGTTACCCTCCGGCCACTTCTCGGACGAGGTTGTCAATCTTAAAGTGGATAATGGCTGGAGCGGTATACGTGCATGGGGTGAGTACTTAGGTCTTACGCAGGCTGAGGTAGCGCAACGCCTTAATATTGAACGGCCTACCTATTCTCAAATGGAAGCACCTGATGCAAAGCCACGTAAAGCGACTAAAATATAAATAGCGCAGGCCTTAGGTATTTCGCTGGAATAACTGTGAAAACTATGGTTTACCTGCTAAAACAACAATTGACGAACATCTAATTTAAAGGCGAAAATATGTGTACTGTTGCGCAAAAAGACGTATTGATTGAATTTTTAGCACAAGTTCAAGCTGGGCTAGCGAGACGCTTGCCCTTATCTTTCAATGAAGATCAGAGAAAACTTGCTTTATTAAGAAGTGATTTATATTCCACTTCTCATGCAGATATAAATTACGAGAAGCTCATTTCGGAAATCAAAGACATTGACGAAAAATATAAGCATTTGCCAATTTTATAGCTTTTATGAATGAGCGATGATTTTTCCGGTATTTGTCGAGATAGTTGTCACATACTCATTAAATTTTAATAATTGGCGTTCTATATGTAGAACCAAACTAGATAGGTTTAATAGCTTATGGTATAATTAAACCTATAATTAAATTGAAGATGCTATGTATGATATCAACTGGTCAAACCGAGCAAAAAAGCAACTGCGTAAAATAGATATAACTGATAGAAAGCGTATATCGGATGCTGTTGATCTACTTGCTGACTGTGAAAATGCTGTAAACGTAAAAAGATTAGTTAACCATCAATATGGATATCGTCTTAGAGTAGGGCGTTATCGTGTTTTATTTGATGTCCAAACGCAAATAAAGATTGTAGATGTACAAGAAGTCACCAAAAGAGATGATCGGACTTATTAGGGAGTAAGGTATGGATGTCACCAACCACACATTAGTTAGTAAAAATGGCAAACCGGAGTATGTTGTTTTGCCATATGCTGATTATTTACAGTTAACCAGAGGTAAAGAACCACGTATACCCATTGATGGTTCAACTCCCCACGAAGTTGTCAAGCTTGAAGTGGATAATGGCTGGAGTGGTATACGTGCATGGCGTGAGTACTTAGGTCTTACTCAGGCTGAGGTAGCGCAGCGCCTTAATATTGCACAGCCTACCTATGCTCAAATGGAAGCTCCTGATGCTAAACCACGTAAAGCGACTAAAATACGAATAGCACAGGCCTTAGGTATTTCAGTGGAACAACTGTAAAAATTATAGAAAAGAAAGTTTTTTTTCTGTTTAATTAAAACTTATAATTTTTTAACTTAAAAATTTGACAAAGATTTAAAAAAAACAATTGAATTAAAAATAGGTGTGTTCCTAGCTTAAAGGATGATTAAAGAGAGGCAATGGCGTAAGCTGTTGCCTCTTCTTTTTGGTAGTTTATGAAGTTATATACTATAAGCAGCAGCTTATTAATAGCTTAAGTGCTAAATAGTTTGCATTTAAACTAGATTTAGCCGAATTTAAGAGCTAATAAGTGAAGTTTAAACTAATCGTCGCATTTATAACACAAAAAAGCTTAAAGATATCAGGGAAACTACTTATAAAAAGAAGCTTTTTCTTAATTAGGGTTTACCTATATATATAAAACATGTTTAATGAAATTGGCTGCAAATGCGTGGTTTTATATTTGTAGCTGTTGATCTTTTATGTTTTAGGAATCCGGAAGTTTTATTTCCAAAATTATTTCTACATTTTTTAAATATATAAAGGTGATTCATATGCAAAGTGTGTCTTTACATACTTCAAAACCGCCAAGCTTAACGCCCCGTGAGCTGAATGTGTGTAGTCTGGTGGTACAAGGCTACACGAATAAGGAAATCAGTCAAGCACTGGGTATCTCCGAGCGTACGGTCGAAACCCATCGGGCGAATGTATTTAGAAAGCTTAATGTGCGCAATGCAGCAGAATTGCAGCATGATTACAGTTATTTATTTGTATAGGAGGCTTCAGAAAGTAATGATGGACAAAGATCTGATACGTAAAAAGCGCAGCAAAACCAGTTCCTCACAGCGAAATAAGCAGTCGATGCCAGCGCAGGATTACACCCTTGACCGGATGACACCACGGGAAAAAGAGATTTTCCTCTTGACCAAAAAGGGTCTAACCAGCAAAGAGTGTGCAGCTGCTTTCGGTATTTCAGTACGCACAGTAGAAATACATCGCGCCAATATCATTCAAAAGTACCAAGTCAAAAATATTGTTGAATTGGTCTATCGTAGCAATCAAGCCTTAGACAAGGGGAAGAAGCTACACTAGTGGATTACGTGCTAGGCTAGGGAAGTTGTCGTCTGCGCCAACCCGCCTCTTTGGCATAGCGTTGCCAATCAAAACTAGGACCAGGGTCCTGTTTGCGTCCGGGGGCAATATGTTCATGACCTCTTACCGCAGTCAAGCCATAGCGCCGCTTCAGTGCCTGCGTTAATAACACCAAGTGATGATATTGAATCGCTTCATATGCCGTTGAGCCTGTACCCTCAAGTTCAATACCAATGGAGTAGGGGTTACATGGTCCACGTCCGACAAAATCGGATTGACCGGCATGAAAGGCCATATCATCAGCACTCACAAACTGCACAATTTGGCCATTGCGACGAATTAAAAAATGCGCCGATACACGCAAGTCTTTAATCTCTTCAAAAAACGGATGTGTCTTAGGATTGAGCTGATTAGTAAACAGCTGCTCAATGTAGGGACCACCAAACTCATTCGGCGGTAGGCTGATATGATGAATCACCAATAAGCTCGCCCTCAGACCATTGGGTCTTTTCGCAAAGTTGGGCGACGCTACATGCTTAACTAGGGCTTCCTTAGGCTTTTTAAGCACTCTGAATTTTGCTTTACGAGGCGTAGCTGATGGTAGTGTCAAATCCGCACAGCTAAGGCCCGTGTACTGTCTTAACCAGCCATGACGATCGATTTTCAAAAGCGGTGTTTTTTTCTTGGTCTCACTCACACTTTTCATAGAAAATCCCTAAATCCATTGCGCTGTTACTAGCTTACACCTTGTCTGCGCTTTTTGCATGCTCTAAACTGCACCAGGTCTTATTTTTATAATGTACCGCTTCATTTTCAGGGATATGGACGCCACAATGACTGCATTGAGCCATGGGGATACTTTTAGTGGCTTGCGCCCGTTCCTCTGCCTGCTTAGCTTGGATGGTGCGGCGTGCATTGCTTAAGGCGCGATTGACCAAGACTAAGGCAATCAGGGCAATGATGATTAATAGTAAAAGTCTCATATAAGCTCCGGCAAGTTCCAGCTAGCGCCCGAGAATCATCTCAAAGACAAAGCGCGAACCGGTATAGGCTAACATCAATAAAAAGAAGCCCAGTAAATTCCAACGTAGGGCGATGCGACCGCGCCAGCCCCAGATGACTCGACCACTCAGTAGAAAGGCAAAGACCAGCCAAGCTAATAGTGTAAAAAAGGTCTTATGGTCATGGGGTAAGAGCTGATGATAGTAGCGCCATGAGACCCAACTACCGGTAGCAATAGAGAGGGTTAATAGGGCAAAGCCGATCCAAACCAGTCTAAATAAAAGACGCTCTTGCAGTAGTAATGGCGGTTGCGCATCCACTAAGCGATTTAAAAACTTTTGTTTGGAATCAAAATCATGTGGTGTATGTAAGTAGCGGTCAAGCGCCGTGGTGATCAAGGCTTGCACCGTGGCAAGCGCAATCACACTATAGGCTAATAGTGAAATAATCAGGTGGATGCGGAAGATCTCGCTATTAACCTGAATCACCACACCGCTGTCAGAGGTCGGGAAAAAAGCCGGTAATAAGCAGCCTAGCGCACTACTTAGACCCAAAGGCAGTAATAATGCCTTGATGGAAACAAAATTACTTTCAATCCAGAAAATAATCATGCCAAACCAAATCGTAAGTGAAATGCTAAGGGCCCAATTGATGCGTATATGATCGCTATAAAGCATCGCATAGTGGACGGCGACACCGTGCAATAGTAAAATCAGTAGCAGTGCCCAATGGCGACCTCCTCTGCTAGCGCTGAGCTCGCGGTTTTGCCAGAGGGGATACCAAATTGAGGCGGCTAGCAGTAGATACGCCAACGCAGATAGATAGTGCAATACAATATCTAGAGACATAAAGCAGAAAGGCTTCTCTTAAAAAATTAATAATACTAAGAATCATTATATACTTTTCTGCCTAACCATAGAGTGATGAATAATGCTTGATAATTTAACCAATCGTTTATCCAGAGTTGTAAAAACTATGCGTGGTCAGGCACGCCTGACTGAAGCTAACACGCAGGAGATGTTGCGAGAGGTCCGCATGGCATTGCTAGAAGCGGACGTTGCCCTACCCGTTGTAAGAGAGTTTATCCAAGAGGTCAAGGAAAAGGCCATGGGTCAGGAGGTGGTAGGTAGTCTGAACCCAGGTCAGGCCTTGGTGGGTGTCGTGAGTGATGAGTTGACGCGCATTATGGGTGGTGATTTGCCGCTCGCTGAGACCGAGTTATCACTTGCGGCGCAGCCACCAGCAGTCATTTTAATGGCCGGTTTACAGGGGGCGGGTAAAACCACGACCACAGCAAAGTTAGCGCGCTTATTGCGTGAGGGTGAGCTCACTCAAAACGGCAAAAAAATCGATAAGAAAAAGGTATTAGTGGTTAGTGCTGACGTTTATCGTCCCGCAGCGATTGAGCAGCTAAAGACGGTGGCGGTGCAGGTTGGTGTTGATTTCTTTCCTTCCGATGGTTCACAAAAGCCCTTAGACATTGCGCACAGTGCCTTAGAACATGCTAAGCGTCATTTTTACGATGTCCTAATCGTGGATACGGCTGGTCGCCTAGGTATCGATCAGGACATGATGGATGAAATCAGTGCATTACATCGCTTTTTAAAACCGGTTGAGACCTTATTTGTGGTTGATGCCATGCAGGGTCAAGATGCGGTCAATGTCGCGAAGGCTTTCTCCGATGTGTTGCCTTTAACCGGCGTGGTGATGACAAAGCTTGATGGTGATTCGCGCGGTGGTGCGGCCCTTTCTGTGCGCCATGTGACGGGTAAACCGCTGAAGTTTGTCGGTACCTCGGAAAAGCTGGACGGTTTAGAGATTTTCTATCCTGAGCGTATGGCGCAGCGTGTGCTAGGGATGGGCGATATCCTCTCGCTGGTTGAGCAGACGAAGCGCAATATTGATATTGCCGAAGCGGAGAAAATGGCCGCTAAGCTTAAAAAGGGCGATAAATTTGATTTAAATGACTTTTTGGATCAATTGCAGCAAGTCAAAAAAATGGGCGATATGGGCTCTATTATGGAGAAATTACCGGCGCAATTTTCTGCCATGGCGGGTCAATTACAAGGCGGTGAGGCTGAAAAGCAGTTGCGTCGTACCGAAGGCATTATTAATTCCATGACCCTTGAGGAGCGCTCAAAGCCCGAGATCTTAAAGGCTTCACGTAAGCAGCGTATTGCTAAGGGGGCGGGCGTACAGGTGCAAGAGGTAAACCGCTTATTAAAGCAGTTTGAACAGATGCAAGCCATGATGAAGCAATTCAAAAAGGGCGGTATGCAAAAAATGATGCGTGCGCTTGGTGGCTTAGGCGGTCTGGGAGGCTTGATGGGTGGTGGTGCAGGAGGTCTACCCGGTATGGGTGGTGGTCTGTCTGGCTTAGCTGGCATGGGACGTAACCGTAGCGGTAGTACTAAGCGTAAGCGTCGCCGCTAGTCGAGAAGTACTCACGGTACGCCGTGTTGACTGTGCAAGACAAAAGCCCTAAGCAATCACTTACTTAGGGCTTTATTTAATTAAACGCTATCCTATTTTGGGATACGTAGAACCTGACCTGGGTAGATTTTATCTGGATGGCTAAGCATGGGCTTATTAGCCTCAAAAATTTTCATGTAGTCGTTGGCATTACCATATTGCTCTTTAGCAATTTTGGATAGAGTATCACCGGATTTTACAGTGTAGAAATTAGACTCGCCCTCATTGCTTGCAGCCTCTAGCTGATTATCAACCTCTGCAACACCGATCGTATTACCTAAGGCAACGGCAATTTTTTCAGCGGTTGCAGCATCGGCAGCCTTACCCTTTACCACTACCTTATCACCATCAACCGCAATATCTAAGCCCTCAGCATTTAAGCCGTGCTTATCTAACTCTTTTTTAAGCTCATCAGCGGTTGCTGCTTTTGCTTCACTGCCACCAAATAGCTTCTCACCAACGTTTTTAACAAAGCTGATTAAACCCATTATTTGCTCCTTTTGTCATTGAATAAATAGTCGTCTCAAAGAAAGCGACTAGTTTGATTCTAGCAAATTGTTTTGTAACTAAAGTATTAATTGGTTATTAAATTTCAGCGAGTATTGCTTAGCTAACGACATTTTATAGTGTGGCGAATTTATCCGTGGCATCTAATAAAGCAGCTAAAATCCCGGGTTCATTAAAGGCATGACCCGCATCCGGAATTAAGTGAAAGGCGGCATGAGGCATGGCCTTAGACAGCTCCCAAGCAGTTTTAGCAGGGGTGCAGCAATCATAGCGACCTTGGATAATAATGGTTGGAATATCAGCTAATCGGTGTGCATCACGCAACAACTGACCCTCCTCCATAAAGCCCGCATGCTTGAAATAGTGATTTTCAATACGCGCAAAACTGAGGATCGCATCCCGATCAGCAAGCGTCAGTGCTTTGGCGGCTGTAGGTAGGAGGGAGATGGTATTACTTTCCCACTGCGCCCAAGCATACGCACAGCGAAGTTGCTCATCCTCATCATTGCCAGTTAGGCGACGATGATAAGCGCTGACGAGATCATCATGTTCGGCAGCTGGTATGGGGGCGAGGTATTTTTCCCATTCATCAGGGAAAATAAAGCTAGCACCGGATTGATAAAACCATTGAACCTCCTCTTTGCGCAGCGTAAAGATACCACGCAGAATCAATCCCTTGACCCGATTTGGATGCGCTTGGGCATAGGCTAAGGCTAGGGTAGAACCCCAGGAGCCGCCAAACACAACATATTGATCGACCTGGAGAATCTCTGCGCGCAAGCGCTCCATATCACTTATCAGCTGTGGCGTCGTGTTATTTTCCAGTGAGGCGGTGGGTTTGGAGCGACCACAACCACGCTGATCAAATAATAAAATATGGTAGCGCTCGGGATCAAAAAGCTGTCGATGTTGAGGGCTGCAGCCAGCACCCGGGCCGCCATGCAAAAAGATGAGGGGCTGACCCTGGGGGTTGCCGCAGAACTCCCAATAAACTTGGTGACCCTCACCGGTGTCTAAAAAGCCGTGTCGATAGGGCTCAATGGGTGGATACATGGCTTAAGCCTTTTTCTCAAAAATTAAATCCCACACACCGTAACCTAAATTAAGACCACGATTTTCAAACTTGGTTAAGGGGCGGTAATCTGGTCGTGGCGCAAAGTCGGGATAACGATTTTTTAATGCCTCTTCATGGCTCAGCACCTCAAGCATTTGCATCGCATAATCTTCCCAATCGGTAGCGCAATGCAAATAGCCACCGGGCTTGATGCGGCTCACCAGTTGCTTAATAAAGGGTGATTGCACGAGGCGACGCTTATGGTGACGCTTCTTAGGCCATGGATCGGGGAAGTAAATATGTACCCCGTCAAGGGAATCGGGCGCTAGCATATGATTAACCACATCCACCGCATCATGCTGAATAATGCGGATGTTAGTTATGCCCTCGTCCTCAATGCGATTGAGTAAGGAACCGACACCACCGGAAAATACCTCCACCCCGATAAAGTTTTTATCTGCCGCAGCGGTAGCGATTTTGGCGGTGGTTTCACCCATGCCGAAACCGATTTCTAGTACCGTCGCGGCCTGACGACCAAAGATCTCCTCATACTGAATAAAGCCTGGCTGATAGCGCAGGCACCAGCGCTCATAGAGCTCGCCATTTAGCGCACGGCGTTGACCGGGGGTAATATGGGTGCTCCGATGGACATAGCTTTTAATGTGACCCCAGTCCTTTTTTTCCTCGGTCTCTGCGGGCGTTGTTGGTGTTGTGTCCATGTGATCATGTGTTTGCATATAAAACCTCAAGGACTTAGAGAATGCGCATGCCAGGTTCGGCACCCTCAAAGGGTTCTAATACATAAAAACCGGGGTTTTGCTTGCTGTCTGCGTGTGCCGCTGACAGCACCATGCCCTCAGACAGGCCAAATTTCATTTTGCGTGGCGCTAGGTTCGCTACCACGACGGTCAGTTTGCCGATTAATTGCTCGGGCTGATACATGGATTTGATGCCAGAGAATACTTGACGATGGCGACCCTCACCCAGATCCAGGGTTAAGCGTAGCAGCTTATCAGCCCCTTCGACCGCGGCACAATCAATGATTTTCGCAATACGTAAGTCCACCTTTAGAAAATCATCGTAGCTGATGGTGGGTGCAATTGCTTCGCCGCCAGGCTTGACCTCGTCGGTGGGGGCGGTGGGGCTTGCCTCAATCGCTAGTAGCTCGTCTAAATGCTTTTCCTCAACGCGCTTCATTAAGTGCTTAAACGGTGCAATGGCGGTCGGTAGTTCGGCTGCATCAGACCAAATAAAATCGCGTCCTAGGCCAAACAACTCCTTGGCAACATGTGAAGCTAATTCTGGCAGTACTGGCGCTAAGAGTACGGATAGTGCTTTAAAGCCAGCGAGGGCGCGTGAGCAAATATCCTGTAGCTGCGCTTTTTGCTCGGCAGATGCCTCACTAATGCCCTTGGCCATTACCCAAGGTTGTGCCTGGTCAAAAGCCTGATTGATTTTATCCGCTTGCGCCATAATGGTGCGAATCGCACGCGCATATTCACGCGCCTCAAAATCGCTCACAATTTGCTCAGTTATGGCCTGATATTCGACCGCTAGCGCTTCTTTATCACCGAGATAATCAAGCTCACCCGCAAAGTGACGGCTGATAAAGTTAGCCGCACGGCTGGCAATATTAATATACTTACCAATTAAGTCGGCATTTACTCGGGCAATAAAATCATCTGGGTTAAAGTCAATATCCTCAACTCGGCTATTGAGCTTTGCGGCTAGATAGTAGCGGAGCCACTCAGGATTCATGCCGATATCCAGATAGCGTAGCGGCGAAATGCCGGTGCCACGGCTCTTGGACATTTTCTCCCCACTGACGGTAATAAAGCCATGTACATTTAGACCGTCAGGTACCTTGCGCCCTGAAAACTTCAGCATGGCTGGCCAGAACAAGGTGTGGAAGTAGACGATATCCTTACCGATAAAGTGATATTGTTCAGTATCAGAGTCCGGTGCTTGGAGTGCATCAAAATCAAGACCGACCTTATCACAATAGGCTTTAAATGCGGCCAGATAACCGACTGGTGCATCCAACCACACATAGAAATACTTGCCCGGCGCATCCGGGATTTCAATTCCGAAATAGGGCGCATCACGTGAAATATCCCAGTCATCTAACTTACTTTCTTCTAGGCTGGTGCCGAGCCATTCGCGGGTTTTAGCTAAGACCTCGGATTGTAAACGTGGCTTACCTTGGGCGTTGTTGCTCTGCGTCCACTGTAAGAGAAACTCCACGCAGCGGGGATCCGATAAATTAAAGAAGAAATGCTCGGAACTTTTTAGTACGGGCGTGGTCCCGGTTAGGGTGGAGTAGGGGTTAATCAGTTCAGTGGGTGAATAGGCGGTACTACAATGCTCACAGGCATCGCCATACTGATCCTTGGCGTGGCAGCTCGGGCACTCACCCTTAATGTAGCGATCCGGTAAAAACATGCCTTTCACAGGATCGTAGAATTGCTCAATGCTACGCTGACTAATTAGACCCGCTTGCTTGAGCTCCTTATAAATGGTTTGGGAGAGCTCGGTATTTTCTGGGCTGTGGGTATTATGCCAATGGTCAAACTTAATATGAAAACCATCTAAGTACTTTGGCCGTTCGGCAGCGATGCGGGAGACCAGCTCCTCGGGGCTGATGCCTTCACTTTCGGCCTTGAGCATAATGGGTGCGCCATGCGCATCATCCGCACAAACAAAGTGTACTGTGTGACCGGACATTCGTAATGCTCTAACCCAGATATCGGCCTGTATATACTCCATAATATGACCGATGTGAAACGAACCGTTGGCGTAGGGTAGAGCCGTTGTAACGAATAAAGTGCGAGACATAGATTTTAAAAAGCAAAAAAATAAAGGATTAAGGAATTAATCCTTTATTCTAATCTATTGAGCTTGGATAATTTGAGGAAAGGGCTAGATTTGCAGAAGAGAGTCGCTATCTAATCTCACGGAATTCGACATCGGTGATCTCAGACTCTGGCGGTCGTGTAAAATTATCCGATTGACGACCGTATTTATATTGATAACGTGAGGTAAAATTTGCTGTTCTGGTACGAGCGCGTTGTCTTTGTTCGTGCCAAAACTGGCGTGCAGAAAATGACTTACCGCGGAGGCGATTGATGATATATAAAGCAGCTACCCCGATAAGCAGTGTAAAAATAAATGTAAAGGCCAATACCAAACCGATAAGGGTGATGGTAATAAAGGCTATATTAGCCAACAAGCTTTGAAAAAAGTTTTTCATGTTACGAAATACTCCGTGTAATGATCTGGTTTTCGTAGTCTAAATAGCTACAATCATGCTATTAATAGTTAATTCTACTTTATAAATTTGGAAAATCTTTAGAATGAACGCAGAACTTGCAACCTTATACAGTCGCTTACAAAAAGAGTTAGTGGACCCCGTTTTAGGTATGAATATCGGCCATAAAATTAAAGAGCGCGATCTCAGCTTAAAAAAGGGCATGATGTCTTTAATTAAGGGCTCCACCCTACATTTCAAGTTCGAGCCGGGTTATTTTTTAGGTGAGGATAAGCAAAAGGTCCTGATCCATATTCGTCAAATCGCCCGGGAGTGCGGTTTTCCCGAGATCGAGATTGAGTGGTCAGATACCATTCGTAGCCATGTGGTGCAGGGTGGTCTCAAGCCCCTGAAAGCCGTCAAAAATATTGTGGCTGTTTCCTCCGGTAAAGGGGGGGTGGGTAAAAGCACGACCTCGACGAATATTGCTTTAGCGCTATGCCAAGCCGGTGCCCGGGTGGGGATTCTAGATGCGGATGTGTACGGCCCCAGCCAGCCCTTAATTTTAAATATCGAAGACGCCAAAATTGAAAGCGTGGATGAGAGTCAGGGCGGTGGCATGAAGCCGCAGGAGGCTTATGGCTTAGCAGTGAATTCCATTGGTTTTATGCTCGAGACTGACGCCCCTGCGATTTTACGTGGGCCCATGGTAGCGCAGGCGGTTGAGCAGATGCTTAATCAGACCGCTTGGCCTCAATTGGACTATTTAATTATTGATATGCCGCCGGGCACGGGTGATATTGCCTTGACCCTTTCGCAAAAGGCACCGCTAACCGGTTCGGTGGTGGTGACAACGCCGCAGGATGTGGCCTTATTGGATGCGCGCAAGGGTTTACGCATGTTCCAACGGGTTAATGTACCTATTCTCGGGGTGGTGGAAAATATGAGCGTGCATGTTTGTAGTCATTGCGGTCATGCGGAGCATATCTTTGGTGAAGAGGGTGGTAAAAACATGGCGCAGGAGCTTGAAGTGCCATGGTTAGGTGCATTGCCATTAAGTCGTGCGGTACGTGAACAAACGGATGCTGGTCAGCCAACGGTGGTTTCTGACCCCGAATCGGAAGCTGCTAAGCGTTATCATTTGATTGCGCGTCGCCTTGCCTATAATATTTCCGAATTGCCTATCGACCGAAGCGGTGCTTTCCCCAAAGTAGTTGTGGAAAATCTTTAATCCTAAACCAAGTCACTTAACGTTGATTACGCATGGCATTTAAGAGCAATACGCTGCCCAACTTATCTCGTCTTTTTTTAGTGGGAGCGCTTAGTTTAGGCTTCGCAGAGCGTGCCCTGAGCGAGTCCGACTCGATGAGTGGGCCGATTTATGAGCGCGAACGTCAATTGGTTGCAGCCAAAGAGGCTGAGCGAGAGAGGGCAGCAGAGGTGCACGCCCTGGAGATTGAAAATGACGAGGCCAAGATCAAGGTGCCTGAAGTGATCATTATGCCTGGTGGGCTTAGTCCCGAAGATCTAGAGGTGGTGGATGCCGCCATTTCTTCGGTGGTGCGTCAGGCCGATGATCAGGATAGTCGTGAGGCCGATAGGATTCGCCGGCGCGGTCGAGATGCGGTGCTATCTTCCTTGGCCACCCGAGGCTATTTTGACCCTAAGGTGACCTTGGAGGTAGGTGAGGACTTTGAGGGTGAAACCTGGGATATTAGTATTGAGCCTGGCGAGCTCACGCATGTCAATCGTGTCTCCAATGAGTTTAGCGGCACCATTGCTAAGTCATCTAGCTATCAGCAACGGATTGAGGAACTACGCCAGGGTTGGGGCTTGCCTAAGGGTAAGGTCTTTATTAATAAGGTCTGGAGTAGTTCTAAGAACTCGCTCTTACAAGCGGTGGCAAGTCAGGACTTTTATCTGGCTCGGATGACTCATTCACAGGCCTTGATTGATCCTGATGAAGCCACGGCGGATTTAAGCACGGTGATTGATAGTGGACCAGCCGTGCGTTTAGGTCACACGGAGGTACAGGGCTTACGGCGGGTGCCGATAAGTTTAATTCGGCGTTATATACGCTATGAGCCGGGTGAGGAGTTTTCTCAGGAAAAGCTAGACGAATGGCAGCAGACCTTACAATCCACCAATTTTTTCCGTGGTGCCTTTGTCACGATTAAAAAGCCCGACGATCCAGCGATTTACGAGCAGGACGAAGCGGTCTTGCCTGTTTTGGTGCGCGTCACTGAGGGGCCAGCCCGCATTATGTCCGCTGCGGTGGGTATTGATGAGGTGAACACCTTCCGGGTTGAGGGCGTATACCGTCAAAATGTGGTGTGGAATCAAGCGGTGACCATGGAGGCTGGTGCTAGTCTGGGACTTAAGGAGCAGCGCGGTTATTTTGATATTTACCGAGCACCGAACTACGATGGGACGGTTGATAGTTTCGGTATTATGGCGCGCCATTCGGATTACTCGGATGAGGAGGTCAGTCGCGCTGCCTTGGGTTGGAAACGTACCCATGAATTTAAATTGGATCCGGCCAGTCGGGTCGAGTTTGAGAGTCGTTATTCGGCAGCGATTGCTTATGATTCGGTCAAGCGTAAAGGGCAGCCTAAATTTGAATTGCCTAATGCGGTGTTGACCTACGATTTATTGCGCCGTGATGTGGATAGTAAATTCGATCCGCGATCCGGTAATTTAATTGTCTTAGGTTTGGGTGTCGGCGCTGATTTGGAGCGTGGCGATCCCTTTGCGCGGACTTCGGTGCGTGCGCAGCAATGGTGGCCGATAGGGCGTCGGGATAATATCACGGTACGAGCCGAGCTTGGCTATGTGCATGCTAAAGATAGCACCCGAATCCCCGATGATTTCGGCTATCGTACTGGGGGCGCAGGCTCAATTCGTGGTTATCGCTACTTTGGTATTGGTGAGCGATCCTATAAAAGTATCATTGGTACCCGTGCGCTAGCGGTAGCGAGTGTGGAGTACACCCATTATTTTAATAATACTTTCGGCATGGCCTATTTTGTGGATGCTGGTGATGCTGCACGTAAGTTTAAAGATATGAAGTTGCATCTAGGTACCGGAGTGGGCGCAAGGGTTAAAACACCCGCTGGTCCGCTCTTTTTTGATATTGCCTATGGCCATCGTGATCGCAAAATACGTTGGCATTTCTCCTTAGGTATGGCGTTCTAAACAAAAGAAGATGATGAGTTTTTTTAGATTTACTTGGCTCCGCCTTATCGCTGCCATTTTGATCCTGCTGTTCACGGCTTTAGCCTTGTTGGTGGGCACGCAGTCTGGCAGTCGCTGGCTGTTAAATACCGTGATGGCACAGATTAATGGGCGAATGCTACAGATTGAAGGTACCATCTGGAGCGGTATTGAGAGTAAAGAATTGGAGGTGGTTACGCCATCGCTCAAGGTGGTTGCCAAGGACAATGCCTTAGCAGTTAATTGGTTGAGTTTGTTGCGAGCGCGCTTAGAGGTTGAGCATCTAGTGAGTGCTGATTTAAGTCTTGAGCTTTTTCCAACGGGGCCTAAAGCTGAGGAAGAACCGGCTGATGAGTTAAGTCTCCCGATTAGTATCCAAGTTAATCGGGTTTCGGTCGGTAAATTTACCATGACCGATGCGCAGGGCAAGAATTTACCCGTTGGCTTGAGTAATTTTGATCTACAGAATTTAGTCTTAGATGATCGTGGGACCAAGGCTGAGCTAAAGCGCTTGACGGTGACTCATCCCGATGTGGAAAGCGAGTTAAGCGGTACCGTAGCACTGGATAAATTAGCCTATCCTTGGCCGATGCATGTGCGTCTAGATACGGTGAATCAGGGGCTACATACCCAGTCTCCGTTGTGCGTAAACTACCTGCTCGGCAAAACAGGCGATATGCGTATTCAAACCCGTTGTCAGGTAGATGCGATGGTACAGGCCGATGGTGGTTTGGACGATTTGGCGTTGCAAATTAAAGCCAATGGGGTAGAGCAGGGTTTGGATTTAAACCTTGATGCCGGACTAGATATTGAGTCCACCATTCCTTTAACAAAGGCCGTGATTGATTTAACGGTAGCAAAGGATATGCGCTTGGAGGCGGATATTCATTCCGTGCCCTTAGCGTCTAGTGATGTGAGCGCAGAAGCCGATAAAAAAGTCCCACGTCGCTTAGAAGGGACGCTGAAGACGGATAAATTTGTGTTGGATCTAGTGCAGGACGGCTCACGTTTAGATTCAGCCTTTGATTTTGCAGTGGATGTGGATGCGCATGCTAAGCCCCAATCCTTGCTATTCAAAGGTGGTATTTTCCGCGGCAGTCGTTGGAATTCCGAGGCTTTAAATGGCGGGATTAATATTGATTTGGATTTTAGCGAGGTGTTTCCAGAGCCAGAGATAACGGCTTGGGACAAACTAAGTGTTAATCGTGCTGATATTTTATTGCGTTTAGGTACTAATCGTATTGAGACCAAGGGGCAGTTTGGTCGCTCGGAAACCGCCCATGAGGGTTTACAGTTAGATGTGGATTTGCAGGATTTATCGCAAGTGACGCCCACGGCCGCTGGTCGTGCAGCATTTAAACTGAATATGTTGGGTAGTCTTAGTGCGCATGATATGAAAGCGCAATTGCATTATGAACCAGCAGTGGCTGCCGCTAACTCAGCTGCCGTGCCAGAGGAAGGCTTGGGCAAAGCACCGCTGGATGCGCATTTTGATTTAAAAGGTCAATTAAGTAGTGCAGCGGGTCGCTATCAATGGCAGGCTGATTTGGATCAATTACAAGCCTCCCACGCTGGCTTTAAGCTCGCGCAACAGGATACGCTGGATCTAAGCTTTAAGCAAACGGCAGATGATTTTTTACTGGCGATTGGTACGGTCGATTTGGCCTTAACCATGCCCGGTGAGCATGAAGCGATGGTACATCATCATCGCACCACGCTGAGTGCAAATTCATGGGCCAGCAAGGGGGATTTTAAGAATCTGACGCTGGCTAATCAACTCATGCAATTAGTCGGGCTGGAGCCTAAGTTAGATGCCCGTTTAGCCGCCCTGGAAGCGCAGCCACTGGCCGCCTTAAAGGCGCCTGAACGTAAAGCGCAGCAGCAGGCCTTGGCGCAACTGCGTAAAACGATGGCAGCGCAACGCGGGGTTCAGGCCATTAGCTATGATGGGGAGTGGGATTTAAAAGCACAGCCGGAAGTGACGGGGACATTGGATTTACAACGCCAAAGCGGTGCCACCATCCTGCCTTTAGTGCACCCTTTGCCTTTAGATTTTAAGCAAATAAGCATTAACCTAGCACCAGCCTTGAGTGAAGATGGGGCTAAGCAATTAGTGATTAAGGCCGCAGCTGAGGGTGAGCAGTCGGCGCTAACTGCCGATCTGAGCCTTGAAAGAGGCTTTGCCATGGCCTTGAGTCAAGCGAGCATCCACGTAGACAGCACAGATAAGGCATCGTTAACGGTGGATATTGATACCACGCCCGACCTTAGTCAACATCAAGTAAGGCAATGGCTTGCTCGTATTGAGGCGAGCGAGTTTGACTTAAGTGCCTTTAGCTTGGGGCAGTTACCGCAGCAGTCCACCTTAAATTTAGAGGGGACGGTGGCGGCGACTGTGTTGCAAGGAGTGCAAATCTTAAGGCTACAACCTGATCTGAAAATTAAGCCAGGTAGTCGTTGGAATACGCAGGATTTAAGTGGTCAAATTAAAGCCGAGGTGGATTTGGCAGGGGTCTTTGCCTTGCCGCAGCAAATTGCTTTAGATAAGGCCCTCGCTACACCGAATTGGTATCAGCTTAAACTCAATCATGTGGATACGGTGATTGATTTAGCGCAGTCGAAAATTGTGTTACATGGGGATGTGGGTCAGCCTGAGAGTGAGCTTAAGTTAAGCGCAGAGATACCTGTTTTGGCGCAATGGTGGCCGCAGACGCCGGGTCAGGCACAGTTGGATTTGACGCTTCGAGGTGATGTTGATCGGCATAGTTTAAATATAAAAGGTCTTTATGACGCCTTTTTAAGTGCCGATAAAAAAGCACAGCCCTTGTTACTAGCGCTTGAAGCGGATGGCGGTGTGAGCTTTGATAGCGGGCAAGCGCAGCGCTGGGGCTTATCCTTGGCGCAGTTCAATGCCTCCTATGCCGGTATGGCGCTTAGTAATCAACAGCCGGTGCCGCTACAGTTTATGCTGCCTACCGATAAGCAGCAGTTAAGCTGGCGTGTGGGTGAGACGGAGCTGAGCTTAACTTATCCCGATGCCCGTCAAAGCCAGATTTACCATCAACACAGTGAGGGGCAGGCATCCCATTGGCAGACTCAAGGATCGCTCAAGCATCTGATCGCTAGCATGACCCTCTATGAGTACTTACAGGCAGCGGCGGATAGTCTACAGCATAAGAAGGTATTAGCACCACTAGCTGCGGTGAAGCCTGAGGATGAATTGGTTTTTGATGCGGAGTGGCATTTAAAGCAAGAAGATCAACTGAGTGGTAGCTTTCAGTTACAACGTCAAGAGAGCTCCGGTTTATGGCCCTTTCCGACCCCAGTGCCCTTGGATTTTGATCACTTACAGCTAACGATTGAGGATAATCCCAATGAGGCAAGCGCTGATAATCAAGGCTTCAGCGCCGAGGGTATGCATATTGTGGCGCAAGGTGCAGGGCCGAAGTCTGAGTTAGATGCGCAGCTATATTTACACCCAGCCAGTCCCTTTATGTTGGAACGTGCGCAGCTTAATTTAACGCTGCCCGACGAGTCCGAGCTGAATGCCCAAGTATTTACGGGTAGTGCCGGCAATTATTTGGAGCAGACCCGTCTATACGGTCTGTTGCAGACCAAAGGCATTCCACTAGAAAAGGTGAGTTATGGTGCGGTGCCGCCCGGCATGATAAACGGGGATATCCACTTTAATTTGTTATTGAAAGAGGATAATACACCGTTACAGGCCTATGTCACGGGTGAGTTTCAGCCCAGCAGTCGTTGGAATCGTCAGCCCTTGCAGGGCAAAATTGATGTCGGCCTTTATGTTCAAAATGAGCGTGATTTCAGTGTGAGCAAGGCCGATATTGATCTGCGTTTAGGTAAAAGTCGGATTGTCTCTGCGGGTGCTTTTGGCCAGACCGATGATCGTCTGCAATTATCGATAAAAGCACCAAGCCTAAGTGAATTGTGGCCGGATTTACCGGGGGCGATTGATTTGGATTTACGCTTGGATGGCAGCATTAGCGATAATCATCTGAGCGCCAAGGGTCGTTTTAGTCAGGGTAATTTCAAGGAGGTGGGTAAAGCGCCCATCGACTTTGATGTGGCAGCGCATGGTGGTTGGAAAGTTTTAGCGGATGGCTATGAAGGCTGGTCTGGGGTGATCGAACGGCTTGATGTGGCGCATGCTGGCTTTGCTATTAATCAGCCGGAAAGTATTAGCTTAAGCTTTATTCCTCAAGGCGCTAATGCTAAACCCGAGTGGGATGTGGGCGCCTCAACCGTGCAGATTACTTTACCGGGCAACCATCGTATCAGCTTGGAACAAGGCGGTTCCAAAGGTAAAGACGGTAAGTTCGATAGCAAAGGGGCTATCCGTGGGCTCACACTTACCCCACAGTTATTGGAGGATGTGACGGATGCTTTTGGCATTACTTTAGGCACCGATGCGGAGGGTAAATCGCTTAACCATGGCATTATTGTGCGTGGACGCCAAACGCCGGTGACGAATCCACCGGTTTTTGATGTGGAATGGGATGTGGACTTTGATGGCGCGTTAAACGGCACCGCCGCTATTTTACATCGCCGTGGTGATTTTATTTTGCCTAGCGATCCACCAGTGGCCTTAGGCTTGCAGACGATGGATTTACGTATCCGCAGCCGGTCACAAGGCGGCACTCGTAGTTTGTTGACGGCTGATCTGAATCTAGCTACGCACTCCAAGGGGCATTTTAAAGGCAATGCGCAACTGCATTTGGACGGTTTTAGTCCGGTCTTTGATAACAGCACCCAAGCGCAGATCGTCGGTCATATGGATGATATTTCTTGGCTGACAGGCCTCACGGGCGACTTGCTGGAATTAGGTGGCCGTGTGGATGTGGATGTCAAGGCCAATTATCGTGGTGGCCGTTGGCTCACTGCAGGTGGGGTGAAAGCGCAGGATTTGCGTATTGTGGAGGTGGAAAATGGGATTCGTCTCCTCAACGGCACCTTAGATCTAGGGCTTAATGGCAATAATGTGGTAATTAATCGTCTTTACTTCCCTAGTGTGATTCGTATTGTGCCTAAAGAGTGGCGTACGCGTCAGTGGATTGAAGAAAATCCACCGGCGCAAAACGGTAGTCTCAATATCACCGGTCAATGGAATCTACAGACCTCACGTGGTAAGGTGAATGTCGTATTAGATCATTATCCTATTTTGCAACGTACGGATCGTTTTGCCATGATGAGCGGTCAGGTGGCGGTTGATGCGGCCTTACCGCGTATTGTGGTGGACGGCAAGGTGACCGCTGATGCCGGTTGGGTCAGTGTGGATATCAAAGGTACCGCACCCACCTTGGATTCGGATGTGATTGTGGTGCGTAAGGGTGAGGAAGCGCCAGTCGCTAAGCAATCTGACTTGGATTTGCTGTTGAATTTTACGGTGGACTTGGGACCACGCTTTTATGTGGTGGGTTTTGGCTTAGATGCTGGTTTAGTCGGTGCCATTACGATTAAGCAGGCGCAGCATGAGCTAAGTGCCGAGGGTCAGTTTAATACCCGTGGGGGTGCGATTGAGGCCTATGGCCAGCGTTTGCAGATTCGTCGTGGACGCATTGCTTTCCAAGGGGATATTGCGAATCCGGTATTAGATATTGAGGCCTTGCGTCGTAATTTGGAAGTTGAAGCTGGTTTGCGGGTAGTAGGTAATGCCCGTAACCCTAAAATTACCTTAGTGTCCTATCCTGATGTGAGTGAGGTAGAAAAGCTCTCGTGGTTGATTATGGGGCGCGGACCGGATAGTAGCGGTGGGGATTTAGCGATGCTGCTCAGCGTCGGTACCTCCTTAATCGGCGGTGATCCGGAGAGTGAACCGATATATAAGCAGCTTGGGATTGATGATATTGCCATTCGCAAAGGCGATGTGGGTGAGTCTGGTTCGCTCTTGCCGCGTCGTACGGTAGGCGATAGTACCGCTTATCAGGGGCAGGATGATATTGCCGAGCAGTTTATTAAAATTACGAAGCGTCTAAAGGAAGGCATTGATTTAAGTATTGAGCAGGCCTTATCAGGCTCGGGCACCGTGGCCAGAGTGAGTTATACCCTTATTCGTAACCTCACCGTCGATGCCAAGGTTGGTACCGTAAATGGGCTGGAAATGGTCTATCGTCGTTTCTTTAGAGATTAGATTGGGCGGCAGCCTGTCGCTAAGCTTTGTTGAGCGACAGAGCATAGTAAACTAATGAGCTATACATTCTTAAGGTATTAAGTTGAGCAGGGTAGCATGAGTATTAAAAATGATCGTTGGATTCGCGAAGCGGCTGCGCAGGGCATGATTGAGCCTTACGAGCCGGGTCAGGTGCGTCAGATAAATGGCGAGAAAATTGTCAGTTACGGTACCAGTAGTTACGGCTATGATGTACGCTGTGCGCGTGAATTTAAAATTTTCACCAATATCAATTCCACTATCGTTGATCCTAAGGCCTTTGATGAAAAGTCTTTTGTGGATTTTGAGGGGGATGTGTGCATTATTCCACCCAATTCCTTTGCTTTAGCGCGTACGGTAGAGTATTTTCGTATCCCGCGTAATGTACTTACCGTTTGCTTGGGTAAGAGTACTTATGCCCGTTGTGGGATTATTGTCAATGTCACGCCTTTAGAGCCAGAGTGGGAGGGGCATGTGACCTTGGAATTTTCTAATACCACCCCTTTACCTGCCAAAATTTATGCGGGTGAGGGCTGCGCCCAAATGCTTTTCTTTGAAGGGGATGAGGTGTGCGAGGTCTCGTATCGGGATCGTGCTGGTAAGTATCAGGGTCAGACAGGTGTGACCCTGCCTAAAACCTAAATGCAGGCATGCGAGCCATTGGCTAGGTAGTCGTTAAGCCATAGCACCTAAGCATTTGCTGTGCTATGGTTTCTTTTTTTGGAATTAAGCTTTGACCATAGGGGTTATACATGAAGTTCCGTTTTCCTATTGTAATTATTGACGAGGACTTTCGTTCTGACAGTGCGTCTGGTTTTGGTATCCGTGCTTTGGCGGATGCGATTGAGGAAGCAGGAATGGAGGTGTTACCGGTGACCAGCTACGGTGATTTAACCTCTTTTGTGCAGCAACAAAGTCGCGCCAGTGCCTTTATTTTATCGATTGATGATGAGGAGTTCGATTCGGATTCACCTGAAGAGGTGGCCAGTGCGATTCGTCAGTTGCGCGGATTTATTGCCGAGTTACGCTTCCGCAACGATGAAATTCCGATTTATTTGCATGGGGAAACGCGTACCAGTGAGCATTTGCCAAATGATATTTTGCGTGAGTTGCACGGTTTTATTCATATGTTTGAGGATACACCGGAGTTCGTGGCGCGACATATTATTCATGAGGCTAAAAAGTACTTAGACACCCTAGCGCCACCATTTTTCCGCGCCCTGGTGAATTATGCGCAGGACGGTTCTTATTCTTGGCATTGCCCAGGACATTCGGGTGGGGTGGCCTTTTTAAAAAGCCCGGTGGGGCAAATGTTTCACCAGTTCTTTGGTGAAAATATGCTGCGCGCCGATGTCTGTAATGCGGTGGAAGAGTTAGGTCAGTTATTAGATCACACTGGTCCTGTCGCCGAGTCAGAGCGTAATGCAGCGCGTATTTTTAAAGCCGATCACTGCTACTTTGTGACCAACGGTACCTCAACCTCTAATAAAATCGTTTGGCACGGTACGGTGGCCGAGGGCGATATTGTGGTGGTGGATCGTAACTGTCATAAATCGATTTTGCACGCCATTACCATGACCGGGGCGATTCCCGTGTTTTTACGTCCAACACGTAACCATCTGGGCATTATCGGTCCAATTCCATTATCTGAGTTTGAGCCAGCCAGTATTGCAGCCAAGATCGCAGCTAACCCTTTTGCGCGTGAGGCCTTAAATAAAAAGCCACGGATTTTGACGCTGACACAGGGCACTTATGACGGTATTTTGTACAACGTCGAAATGATTAAGGAAAAGCTTGGCAGCACCATTGATAATCTGCACTTTGATGAGGCATGGTTGCCGCACGCATCTTTCCACGACTTTTATGAAAATATGCATGCTATCGGTGAGAACCGCCCGCGGCCACAGGAGCCCTTAATTTTTGCAACCCATTCCACGCATAAACTCTTAGCCGGTTTGTCGCAAGCCTCACAGATTGTGGTGCAAGAATCCGAAACGCGTCAATTAGATCGTAATATTTTTAACGAAGCCTTTTTAATGCATACCTCCACCTCACCGCAATACGCCATCATCGCCTCTTGTGATGTGGCGGCGCAAATGATGGAGCCGCCGGGTGGCACGGCCTTGGTCGAGGAAAGCATTCGCGAATCCATGGACTTCCGTCGCGCCATGCGCAAGGTCGCTTCCGATTATGGTAAGGACGAATGGTGGTTTAAGGTGTGGGGGCCGCCACGCTTAGTGCATGATGATATTGGGGAGCAGGAGGATTGGTTGCTGGAGCCGGATGATGAATGGCACGGTTTTGCCAATATCAGTGAGGGCTTTACCATGCTGGATCCGATTAAGGCGACCATTATTACCCCAGGCCTGGAGATTTCCGGTGAGTTCGGTGAACGGGGGATCCCAGCAGGACTGGTCAGTAAGTATTTGGCAGAGCATGGTATTGTGGTAGAGAAAACGGGTTTATATAGTTTCTTTATTATGTTTACCATCGGTATTACCAAGGGTCGTTGGAATACCTTAGTGACTGCCTTGCAGCAGTTTAAGGATGATTATGATCGTAATCAGCCTTTATGGCGTTGTATGCCTGATTTTGTTAAGCAGTATCCACGCTATGAAAAAATGGGTTTGGGTGATTTATGTCAACTAGCGCATGAAGCGTACCGCCGTCATGATCTGGCACGTATTACGACCGAGGTCTACTTAAGTGAGATGGAGGCTGCACTACGTCCAGCCGATGCCTTTAATAAGATGACGCGCCGTGAAATTGAACGGGTAGATATTGATGCGCTTGAGGGACGTATTACGGCGGTATTATTAACACCGTACCCGCCGGGTATTCCCTTGTTGATTCCGGGTGAACGTTTTAATCGCACCATTGTGGAGTACTTGCAGTTTGCCTGCGAGTTTAATGCATCTTTCCCGGGCTTTGAGACCATTGTGCACGGTTTAAGCATGGAGCAAGGTGAGGATGGCAGCGTTCGTTACTACGTTGATTGCTTAGTGGATAAGTGATCGGCCTAGGCATGAGTAGGTCAAAGGTAGCGTCCAACACGCATAGTGATGTGATTATTATCGGCGCAGGGGCGGCAGGCATGATGTGTGCGGCTCGTGCTGCGGCAGCTGGATTATCGGTGCAGTTACTCGACCATGCACAAAAGTTAGGTGAAAAAATCCGCATTTCTGGGGGTGGTCGTTGTAACTTTACTAATCTCGGCGCCAGCTGGGAAAATTATGTCTCGCAAAACCCACGCTTTGCACGCTATGCCTTAACTTACTATCGGCCGAGTGATTTTCTGGCCTTGTTGGAACGCTATCAAATCCCTTGGCATGAGAAGCATAAGGGTCAGCTGTTTTGTGATCATTCGGCGCAAGACATTATTGATTTATTGAAAAATGAATGTGATGTGGCCGGTGTCCGTTGGCGTATGCCTTGTGCGGTTGAGGGCGTGGAGCGTATGGCGTCAGCTGGGGCGGCGCCGATGTATAGGCTGCAAACCACGGCGGGCGTGTTAAGCGCAGAAAAATTGGTGGTGGCCACGGGTGGCATGGCGATCCCGCTGCTGGGGGCGACTGACTTTGGCTTAAGCTTGGCACGTCAATTCGGTCTCAAAGTCGTGGAACCGCGACCTGCCTTAGTGCCTTTGCTATTTCAGGCAGAGCAATGGCAAAGGTTTTCTGAGCTTTCAGGCATCTCATTGGAGGTGCTGATTGCGAATGGGCAGGGCAAAAAAGCGCAGCGCTTTGTGGAGGACGTGCTCTTTACCCATCGCGGTTTATCAGGTCCGGGGGTCTTGCAAATTTCTTCTTACTGGGATGGGCAGTCACCGATTTATTTAAATTTAAACCATCAAAGTAATAACGAGGATTGGCTATTAGAGGAAAAGCGTCGTAGCAAACAACAGTTATTGACGCTGTTAAGTACGATTTGGCCTAAACGCTTGGCTCAATTATGGCCACAGCAGCTAGGCTTTAAAACGGATATACGGCTGGCGGAAGTGGCTGATAAGCGCCTGCGTGAACTCGCCTATGCGATAGAAAACTGGTCGCTTAAGCCAAGTGCTACGGCAGGCTATAAAAAAGCCGAGGCGATGCGTGGCGGTGTCTCCACCGAGGCCTTAAACCAAAAAACGATGGAGGCCAAGGCGGTAGCGGGGCTCTACTTTATCGGCGAGGTGGTTGATATCACCGGTTGGCTAGGTGGCTATAACTTCCAGTGGGCATGGTCCAGCGCTGTGGTCTGTGCCGATGCCATGGCGGCCACTCTGTCAATGGTAAGTGGCCTTGCCCATGCTTAGCGCGGCGCTAGTGGTGGTCTCGCTGTAGATTAATCGCTAAAGTCAATGGCCGAGAGGCGCTTACCTAAGATCACCATCTCGCGACCACTGGGACTGTAGCCTGTGACTCTAAAGCCCTCTTCCGTTTTTTCACCACTTAGAGAGAGCTCAAAATCCCTTTCGGTAAAGCCGAAAAAATCACTTTCATCGCTGGCGCTATACGAGCGGAAGCGAAGACTGGCAACGACATTGCCACCAGCAGTCTCGGTAGTAATAGTACCTGAGTATAAAAACTCATCATCACCACCACGAATACGATTATCTTCGATGACCGTAATACCTGCCTTTGCGGTTGAGCCCTCAACCAATGTTGCGTAGAAACCGTTATCCATTAAATCACTCCTTGATCCTCAGTGATTAGGGCAGAACCCCAAAATACACGCTAAAAGTGTAAGCGTTGATCGTTACATTTTTATTAAATGTATGAATTGCTTAGTTACGATAACAGAAAATTATGAATTGTCATAATTTAAATGTATTTATTTGTGATCAAAATCTGTCTTTGCTATGGCTTTAGCGCTTATTTTCTGTTAATTATTTTAAATATCAGCAAGGGCGTGGCAGCTAATCAATGGCTGTGTTGATTTGATGTGCAGTCCTTGAAAAGGAATGCCACGAAGCGGCCGAATTGCTTTAAAATCCCTTGTTAGATTGTTTGAATGTTAAGCGTCCATGGACTAAGCCTTGGACGCTACGTTGTTAAGGAGAAATTATGTCTTTACCTAATGATCGTAAGTACCTGCCAACGCATGAGTGGATTAAGGCAGAGGGTGATGCTTATATTGTAGGCATCACCGACCATGCACAAGAGCAATTAGGTGATATCGTCTTTGTTGGTGAAGTGGAAGTGGGTAAAAAGCTCGCGGCTAAGGAAGTCGCTGCGGTAGTAGAATCGGTTAAAGCCGCCTCAGATATTTATGCGCCGGTGGCGGGTGAAATTATTGAGTTTAACGAGGCCTTAGATGCTGAGCCAAATTTAATCAATGATGACGCATATGGTCATTGGATTTTCAAAATGAAGGTGGATAATCCTGATGATCTGGATGGTCTTTTAGATGGGGCAGCGTACCTTACTGAGCGTGAATAAAAGCACGTCCACAGGGTTTAATCGCAGCCTGCTGGGTGTGCTGCAACGCCATAGGATACGTGCCTTGCCAAGCATGCGCGCGAGCATTATACTTTGCTAGTTACAGACCGTTACTTGAAACTCGCATCAGCTTTCGCACAACGATTTGTTGATCGTGGGCTTTGGTGTGCGTGTCTTTAGCAAGGTTTTGCGTACTGCAAGTACTTGCTGATGGCTTAGGCACACGGTCAGCGTAACGTCGTTTATACAGCTTTGCCGGTAGCGGCAGAAAAAGACATTAGGAGTCAATCAATGCATGTGATAGTGTTAGGTGCTGGTGTTATTGGTACCACCACCGCGTATTATTTAGCTCGTGAGGGTTTTAAAGTAACCGTTATTGAGCGCTTATCACAGGTGGCTCACGAGGCCAGCTATGCAAATGCGGGACAAATCTCGCCGGGTTACTCAACCCCTTGGGCCGCCCCTGGGGTTCCTTTAAAAGCCCTTAAGTGGCTGATGGAAGAGCATGCGCCCTTAGCCATTAAGCCGACCTTGGATATGAGTCAGTATCGCTTTATGTGGCAAATGCTGATGCATTGTAATGCCAAGGATTATGCGATTAATAAGGAGCGCTTAGTACGGATTTCAGAATATAGTCGTGACGTGATGGATAAGCTACGTCAAGAAATTGATATTCACTTTGATGAGCGCCAACTAGGCACCTTGCAGCTGTTCCGTACGCAAAAGCAGGTCGATGCGGCAGCCAAGGATATTGAAGTGCTACGGGAAATGGGCGTCGCCTATGAGCTCCTGGATACGCAGGGTGTGGCACGGGTGGAGCCTGCCTTGGCCAAGGTCTCACACAAGATTGCCGGCGGTTTACGACTGCCCGGTGACCAAACGGGTGATTGCTTGAAATTTACCACGAAATTAGCAGAAAAAGCCAAGGAGCTCGGCGTCGAATTTCGCTTTGAGCAAAAATTAGAGCGTTTTGAATTAGAACGTGGTGCCATCAAGGGCGTGATTATTAATGGCAAAAAGGAAACGGCAGATCACTATGTGGTTTGCTTAGGTTCTTTTACACCACAGTTTATTAAGCCATTAGGTTTAAATGCGCCGATCTACCCGATGAAGGGCTACTCAATCACCGTACCTATCACCAATCCTGAAATGGCGCCGGTATCTACGGTATTGGATGAAACCTATAAAGTTGCGGTCACCCGCTTTGATGATCGCATCCGTATCGGTGGTATGGCTGAATTACGTGGTTTTGATTACAGCCTCAATCCGAAGCGTGAAGCCACCTTAAGAATGATTTGCCAGGATCTCTATCCTGAAGGCGGTGACTTAAGTGGTGACGTCTCGTTCTGGACAGGTTTAAGACCCAAAACCCCTGACTGCACACCGATCATTGGTAAAACGAAGTATCCTAATCTCTTTATTAATGCCGGTCACGGTACCTTAGGTTGGACCATGGCCTGCGGTTCGGCCCAGTTATCAGCGCATTTACTGGCTAATAAAACGCCAGAAATCAGTATTCAGGGCTTAGATATTTCGCGTTATTAAGTTTTTTTATATTGTTTATGAAACCCCTTGTGTGAGCACAAGGGGTTAGCTTAGGTTGCACAAAAAATCCATACGTGGATAGGAGATAGATAGGAGATCCATATGAAACAGAAGTTTTTAATTGCGATGGCGTATATGTCGGTCGTCATTGGTGGTGGTTTTGCCTCGGGTCGTGAGGTGATTGAGTTCTTTACCGGCTATGGGGCTTGGGGTATAGGTGGTTCATTGGTAGCGGCCTTTTTATTTGCCTTTGTCGGTATGCAAATTGCTCAGATCAGTTCCAGAATGCAGGCTAAATCACATAATCAGGTGTTGGCTCGTTTATTCGGTAGTACCGGCGGTGCCTTAGTGGATTATTTATTGATATTTTTCCTCTTTGGCGTTGGCGTGATTATGTTGGCAGGGGCAGGTTCCACCTTTGCGCAGCAGTTCGGTTGGGATAGGTTGACGGGCTCAATTGTGATGGCAGTCGTGGTTGTATTAACCTTATGTCTGAACCTGAAAAGTATCATTTATTTAATCAGTGCAGTGATTCCCTTTTTGTTACTGGTGATTTTATCGGTGATGGCGTATGCTGTTTTTAATGGTACCTTTGATGTATCAGCGCAAGACCTGCATGCCGAGCAATTTAGTGTGATTAACTTACTCGGTTGGGAGGTGCCTAGTTGGTTTATGAGTGGCGTGCTCTATGCCGCTTTTAACGTGGGCGTGGGTTTCCCTATGTTAGCCGTGATTGGCGGTATGACCAAATCAGAAAGTGCTGCTGGTCAAGGGGGTATAATAGGTGGTTTAGGCCTAGGTGTTTTAATCGTATTCCTCAATATTGCGCTGTATCTTAATATTGATAAATTGCACGCGATTGAAGTGCCGACCCTCTTACTCTCTTCTCAAATGCACCCGCTGTTAGGCTATATTACCGTGGCTGCGCTGTTTGCGATGATTTACAGTACGGCGGTGGGCATGTTCTTTGCTTTCGCCTCACGCTGGGCTGCTCCTAATAGCAGTAAATTCCGTGTGATCGCAGTGCTAAGTACTGTGGTTGGGGTGGTTTTAAGTCAGTTCGGCTTTGGTAGATTAGTGGGTTCCGTGTATCCGCTGATGGGTGTACTGGGTGTCGTGATTATTATCGCGATTATGTGGTATTGGCTAAAGACCAGAAAAGCGGCTTAAGCTAAGCGTTACAGGGACTGATGTAAAGCGATTGAAGCCATCAGTCCCTTTTCTTTTTTAGGGGTGCTAAAGACGATGCGTTGGCGCTGAACGCATTGAGGCGTAATACGCTTGTCTACGCTGGCTTGATTGGTCGCCCAGGCGGCTTAGCTGGCGAGTAGACCCCTAAGCTCAGCTTTATTACTAATCACATCTGCCAAGGTATATTGATTAAGCACATTTAAAAAGCTTTGCGTAGCCTCAAAAAAGATGCGTTTCAGTTGACAGCGTGGTGAAATCTTGCAGTGGCTCGCCGTTAGCTCAGTTGTTGCTAGCGCTTGCCCCTGGCGCTGTGGCCTAAAGAATAACTCCTTATCCAAGGGGGCAAAGCATTCGACCAGGTTAAAGTCCACCTCGGTCTGCTTAATCACCTCAGCTAAATTAATACTGGCGGGTGATTTAGCTAAGCGAATGCCGCCGTTACGACCACGGACACTTTCAATGTAGCCAATGGTCGCTAATTGGTGGATAATTTTTGTTAAGTGGTTTTGCGAGATCTCAAATTCCTCGGCAATATTTTTAATATTCAGCAATTTCTCTTGATCTTCTTGGATAGCCAAGAAGATCAGACAGCGTAAAGCGTAATCACTATAGGTAGTTAAGCGCATCGTCTCAGCTTTTCTTTATTTAAAATGATGTAGATTACCCAAAAAGACCGTCAACACGATTTTTGCAAAGTATTGGAATATAACTCACACAGAATAAGGCAAAGCTAATAATCCAAGCGGTCTGAGCAATCATAATCCACATTATATAGTGATCCATACTAAAGAGCGGCAAGATAACGCGTGCGAGAAAAGCGATTACCATCAACATGAAAAGCCACGGTACGGTTTTGGGTGGTTGATGAATATTGCGCCCCGTATGCCCTAAAGAAACGCGAGAAATCATGGCGATGGTGATCATGCCGATACCGGAAAGGGCCAGACCATGCACTGCAATACTATGCGTGCCAAGATGAAATAAGTAGTGCAAGGCATAGAGTACTAAGCCAATACACATACCAATGAAGCCCAGAAAAAGTGACCAGAGCAAGGGTTTGGTCCAAATGGCAGGGTGATACCAACCCCTTAAACGGATAAGATTCACTACCGCTGTAGCGATTGCGCTGACGCTGACCAAGATGGGGTTAGGGAAAAAGATATCAAACACCATAAAGGCCAGGAAAAACACTAAACTCAAGCTATCTAGCGTTTTGGAATTGCGGATACTCAGTTCAATCGTCGGATTGTCGTAGCTTAAACCCTTCTGAATAAAAAAGGGCGTGACCCGACGACCAACGGTGAGTACGAGGGCAATCAGGAGGTAAAAACCTAAGTAAATACCAATGCGCATTAATTCAATATTGCCATTGAAGATTGCAAGATAACAAAGTGCGTTGCTGAGCGTGAGCAGCAGAATCTTGGCTACAATACCGGCTTGGCGCTTTTGCTTTACTTTAAGTACTGCCCGCACAACGGTATAGCACATTAAAATCATAAAGCTCATATCCGCTATAAAAGCAATCACCATCATGCTATAACTGATGGCTTGGCCGGGATTAAAAGCGACTACTGCCCATAAACAACGTGCCACAGCCCACGGCGCAAAGATGCCGAGTAAGCGATAGCCATAGGGCATGGTGACACCGGTCCATGTTTGTACTGCGGTCAGTAAAAAACCTGCCACAATGGCCATGGTATAACCATAAAACATCTCATGCGCATGCCAATAAAAGGGATGAAATATCTGAGCAGCTAAGCTTAGTTTCCCGGTAAAAACAAATATCCACAGGAACATGGTGATGATCGCAAAGAGGGCACCACTCGCAAAAAAGATCCTGAATCCCATATTCAGGATAGGGTGCGGTGCCGAAGGCTTGGGTCCCGGGGCATGAATTTGCAGCATAGTAGACTCCTAAGACAATTATTATATTATGTATTTTATCTGCATATTATACGCTGAGGACGTTGCTTTGTCTAAGTAAAAGGACAATGATGACTATCGGCGGCTTGATTTTCTCTGCAGCGTCTTCTTTTTAGGGTAAATGGCTAAACTGGCTGTTATTGCGATAGTTTAAAGGCACTAATTGCTGCAATCCCATGGGCATGATGCGCTTGGGCAACTTCCAGATCAGTAGGACGCAATCCCCCAATGGCATAGACGGGACGGGAGGCTTGGGCGGCCAGTTCGGCAAATTTGTGCCACCCCATGGCGGCCTCATTTGGATGACTGCTACTAGCTAGTACATGCCCTAGGAGCATAAAATCCGCCGCCAATCGCCGTGCATTTAGGATATCGCCGAGATGATGGCAGGAGACTCCGAGTAGTTTGCTCTCTGCCAGGGGACGCTCTTCAAGCAGGATGGCATCAGCGGCGCGTAGTTGTACGCCATCTGCCGCTGCCCACCAGGCCTTGGGGTGCACGCTATTAATGAGTAATTTGGCCCCTTGAGCATGACAAAGTGCCAGCATATGCTCAAATAGTCGCTTTAGCTTAGGGCAAGCAGTCCCCGTTGGCCATTGGGGCTGACGGAACTGAAATAAGCGCACGCCTCGTTGAATTGCCTGTGCCACGTATTGGTTTAGCTCCTCGGGATCACTCTCCGGATGCCAAGCGGGGCTAATCGCATATAAGGCAGAAAGCTCACTTAACCAGCGCAAGGGTGCAATTGAGGCGGGGAGTAGCTTATCCAAGGTGGCCGCATCCTCGGCTTTAAACCAGCGTACACCCTGTTGACCCTCAATGCCTTTAGGCTCACCGTCCCAGGCAGTGACAAGGAAAAAGGCTAAGCGGACGCGGGTTTTAGGATATTCATAGTCATAGCATACCCATGGGCTTGCTGTGGTGATTTGAATACCCAGCTCCTCCTTCAGTTCGCGCCCAAGGGCTGCGAGTGCCGTTTCCCCGGTTTCGATTTTGCCGCCTGGAAATTCCCACCAGTCGGGCCAGGACTTATCCCTAGGTCGTTGAGCTAATAACACCTCACCGGCGGCATTAATTAATACACCGACAGCGACATTCAGAAAGGGTTTGGTTGCAGACATAGGCGCTCCCGCAAGAATAAGTGAATATCATCGACTAGTCTTTTAGGTGTCGAGCGGTCCAATCACGGGCAAAATGCCGTGCCACCCGACCGGAACGTGAGCCACGCTCAAGCGTCCATTGTAAGGCCTCGGTGCGGCTTGTTTCGATGTGCTCCTGTGGGCAGCCCATTTGTTGTAGCCAGTATCTAACAATGGCTAAGTATTGGTCTTGGCTAAATGGATAGAATGATAGCCAGATACCAAAGCGCTCGGAGAGTGAGATTTTCTCCTCCACTGCTTCGCCCGGATGAATCTCACCCTGTGGTCCGCTACTGTGCTCTAGATTTTCCGTGTGATATTCAGGCATCAAATGACGTCGATTGGAGGTGGCGTAAATCAGTAAATTGTCGGCACTATCGGCAATGGAGCCGTCTAAAATAGACTTTAAAGCCTTGTAGCCCGATTCACCCTGTTCAAAGGACAAGTCATCGCAGAAAATAACAAAGCGCTCGCTGCGCTCACGTACCAGATCGGCTATTTCACTGAGATCAGCTAAATCATCCTTATCAATTTCGATTAAGCGTAAGCCCGCATCGGCAAATTGGCTCAGCATGGCGCGCACTAAGGAGCTTTTACCCGTGCCGCGAGTGCCAGTCATTAAGACATTATTCGCTGGTTTGCCTTGTACAAACATACGGGTATTGCGTTCTAAAATTTCCTTTTGACGCTCAACATGCAATAAATCAACCGGTTCAATGGTGTCGATCTTATAAATAGGTGCTAACCAGGCCGTATTTCCCTTGCGCCGCCAACGATAAGCAATCGCATTCCAATCGGTCGCTGGTGGGGTGGGCGGCAACCACGCTTGCAATTGTAATAACACCTGATGCGCTGTTCGCATCAATTCTGGCAAACTGGGCGTGTGCTCATTGGTGTGAGCGTGGTGTGGCTCATTGAGTGCTTTCTTAAGTTTTTTGTGCTTCGTCATAAAATATAAAATCTTGGGCTATACAATGATAATCTGAATGGATGGCTACAAGATTAGCACCGCTAATTTTTAAAATGGCAAAATTTCCCCTATAATAGAATGATTTTAATTTCAAAGAGTTTATTGAGGGGTAGGCAGCGTAGCCGAATTGCCATAAAAAGCATAGGGGCGGCCCATACTTGTTTATCATTCAATAAAGTTTTTAATTTAATTTTAAATTATCAGGAAGAGTCTTGAGCGCTACGCAGATTTTAAGTCCTATCTCGCAGGATATGGCAGCAGTTGACTTCGTTATACGTTCCTATTTGAATTCAGAAGTCGTGATGATTCGCACCGTTGGTGAGTATATTATCGGTTCCGGTGGCAAGCGACTGCGCCCGGCCTTGGTGCTGATGATTGCCAATGCACTGGGCTATCAGCCGCGAGAGCAGGAGTTTCAGGATCATCATTTATTGGCAGCAACGGTGGAGTTTATTCATACTTCAACCTTATTACACGATGATGTGGTAGATGAGTCCGATCTACGTCGCGGTCGGGAGACGGCAAATGCCGTCTTTGGTAATGCCGCCAGTGTGCTAGTGGGTGATTATTTATACTCACGCTCTTTTGAGATGATGGTGTCGGTGGACCGCATGGAGATTTTGCGAGTGCTTTCTCAAGCTACCACAGTGATTGCTGAGGGCGAGGTGCTGCAGCTGCTCAATGTTCATGATCCGGATGTGTCAGTTGAGCGTTATATGCAGGTGGTGCGCTACAAAACAGCCAAGCTGTTTGAGGCTTCAGCCGAGATTGGTGCGATTATTTGCGATGTGTCCGATGAGCTAAGAGAGGCGGCTGCTGCGTATGGTCGCCATATGGGTACCGCCTTCCAGTTGATTGATGATGTGCTGGATTATTCCGGTGATGCCGAGGCGCTTGGCAAAAACGTCGGTGATGATTTACGTGAGGGTAAGCCAACCTTGCCCCTAATTCGTGTGATGGAAGTAGGTGATGCGGCGCAAGTTAAACTGATTCGCGATGCCATTGAGACGGGTGATGCGAATTTTGCCGAGGTAGCCGCTGCCATTCAGTCGACGGATGCTTTGCAATACACCCGTGCCTTGGCAGAGCGTGAGGCTAGGTTAGCCGAAGAGGCGATTGCCGATTTCCCCGATTCTATTTTTAAACAGTCACTCCTTCAATTGGCTCGCTTTGCCATTGAGCGAGACAATTAATTTATTACTAAGGAGATAGCCATGCCTGCTTATCGTTCTAAAACCTCCACCCATGGGCGTAATATGGCGGGTGCGCGTGCACTATGGCGCGCCACCGGTATTCAGGACAAGGACTTCGGCAAACCGATTATTGCTGTGGTTAACTCATTTGTTGAGTTTGTGCCGGGTCATGTCCACTTAAAGGATATGGGTCAATTAGTGGCTCGTGAGATTGAGGCGGCCGGTGGTATCGCCAAGGAGTTTAATACCATTGCCGTGGATGACGGGATTGCCATGGGGCATGATGGTATGTTGTACTCATTACCATCGCGCGAACTAATCGCCGATTCAGTCGAGTATATGATTAATGCGCATTGTGTTGATGCCATGGTTTGTATCTCGAATTGCGACAAAATCACCCCCGGGATGTTGATGGCGGCCTTACGCTTAAATATCCCTACCGTCTTTGTTTCTGGCGGTCCGATGGAAGCGGGCGAGATGCCTGCGGCGGCAAGTGGTGAGCAGGTGATTAAGCTTGACTTAGTGGATGCCATGATTAAGGCAGGCGATCCTGAGGTGTCTGATGAAGAAACGGCCTTGGTTGAGCAAAATGCCTGTCCTACCTGTGGTTCGTGCTCCGGTATGTTTACTGCTAACTCCATGAACTGTTTAAACGAGGCCTTGGGCCTAGCCCTACCGGGTAATGGCTCGATCGTAGCGACCCATGCAGCACGTAAGGAGCTGTTCTTAGAGGCTGGTCGTAAAATCATGGAATTGACCAAGCGCTATTATGAAAATGACGATAGCTCAGCCTTGCCGCGTGGTATTGCGACCAAGGCGGCCTTTGAAAATGCCATGACCCTTGATGTGGCCATGGGCGGTTCAACTAATACGGTTTTACATATTTTAGCGGCAGCGCAAGAGGCAGCAGTGGACTTTACCATGAAGGACATTGATCGCATCTCGCGTCATACGCCTTGCCTCTGTAAAGTGGCACCAGCAACCTCGCAATATCATATGCAGGACGTACACCGTGCCGGTGGCGTGATTGGTATTTTGGCGGAATTAAATCGTGCCGGTCTGTTGGATACCACAGCAAAGCACGTGGCAGGCCAGGATCTGGCGGATGTCTTACAGCGCTGGGATGTGATGTCGGAGAGCTGTAGCGAGGAAGCGGCGAAGTTCTACCGTGCTGGTATCGGTGGTGTACGTACGGTCAAGGCCTTTAGTCAAAATAACTACCATGAGCAGCCGGATACCGATCGTGTCGCTGGTTGTATTCGTGACAAGGCGCATGCCTATTCGCAGGATGGTGGCTTAGCCGTCCTCTATGGCAATTTAGCCCCTAACGGTTGTATTGTTAAAACGGCCGGCGTGGATGAAAGTATTTTAACCTTTACCGGTAAAGCGGTAATTTTTGAGAGTCAGGATGCGGCAACTGAGGGCATTTTAGGCGATCAGGTCAAAGCGGGCGATGTGGTGATTATTCGTTATGAGGGTCCTAAAGGCGGGCCCGGCATGCAGGAGATGCTGTATCCCACCTCCTACCTTAAGTCTAAGGGCTTAGGCGCTAAGGCAGCGTTGTTGACGGATGGTCGCTTCTCCGGCGGTTCCTCTGGTTTGGTGATTGGTCATGCTTCACCAGAAGCGGCAGAAGGTGGCAATATCGGCTTAGTAGAAGAAGGCGATCGCATCGAGATCGATATTCCGAATCGCACCATCCGCTTAGCCATCAGTGATGAGGAATTAGCAGCGCGACGCGAGCGTATGGAAGCGCGTGGTGCGGATGCCTGGAAGCCCCTGCAACGTGAGCGCTATGTATCGCAAGCGCTGCGTGCCTATGCCGCGTTGGCCACCTCGGCTGACCGCGGTGCGGTTAGAGATGTCTCTCAGGTAGAGCGCAGACGTTAGACCTTAATCAAGGCTTTGAGGCTTGATTTTTGAGGATGAGCGTAGGCTAGGGAGCGGTCACCGCATGGGTGTATCGCTCTTTTTTCATTTAGATGAAAAATCAATTAGGAGTAGCGTAGCATGCTTGCACAACAGGAAATTCAGACACAGCATGAGGGCGCCAAGCAGTCAAGCGAGATCTTATATCAGGAGCTGCAAAATGATATTCGTTTCTTGGGACGTTTATTAGGTTTAAGTATCCAGGAATCCGAGGGCCAAGCTTTATTTGAGCAGATTGAGAATCTGCGCCGTCAAGCCGTGAGTGTACGTCGAACGGTGGTTGAGCAGACGGGCGATGAGGAGAAAAAGCAGGAAGTCATGCAGTCCTTGATTGATGAAATCAATCAAAAAAGCGATCAGGAGTTAAAGTCCTTAAGTCGTGCCTTTAGCTATTTTATGCACTTATCCAATATTGCCGAGGATAGATTGCAGCGGCGTTTGGATCATTTGGACCACCAAGTGGATAGACCCAATATGCATGGTTTAAGCGTGACCTTAGCGCGTTTAAATGAGGCCGGCGTATCAAGCCAGACGGTTTATGATTATTTGGATGAGCTAAATATTGTACCGGTACTGACCGCACACCCTACGGAGGTACAGCGTAAGAGTATCTTGGATCGTCATCAAGTCATTTCCGACTCCCTACGTGAGTATCATCTTATTGATGAGCCGCGCCAAAAGGAAGCCATAGCGGAGCGTATTTTGGGGCAGATTCAACTGTTGTGGTATACGCGTATGCTGCGCTTTGATAAGCTGACCGTTGCCGATGAGATTGATAATGCACTGAATTTTTATAACTCCACTTTCCTGCAGGTGATACCACAGCTTTACAGCAAGATGTATAAGTACCTGAGCAAGGATGTTAAGGTTGATAGCACAAAGGTTGCGCGCTTTTTGAGCATGGGCTCTTGGATCGGTGGTGACCGTGACGGTAATCCCTTTGTCAATGCCGATACCTTAAAAATGGCGATTTCCAAGCAGGCGGCGACAATTTTTAATCATTATTTAGCCGAAGTGCATGCCTTGGGTACTGAGTTGTCCTTAAGTGAAGCCTTTGCCCCAGCCTCGGAGGAGTTGCGTGAATTGGCTGAGCGTAGCCATGACCGCTCACCGCATCGTGAGGATGAACCCTATCGTCGAGCCATGATTGGTATGTATGCGCGTTTGGCAGCAACGGCTAAGCGTCTGAGCAATGGGCAAATTAGCCTAGCACAGGCAGAGTTTGGGCGTGTCTATGAAAGTGCCGAGGAGTTTTTGCATGATTTAACTATCGTCGCCAATTCCTTAAATACCTATCATGCGACGCGGGTAACCGATCTGCGTTTAAAAAATTTAATTTATGCGGTCAATGTCTTTGGCTTTCACTTGGCCACCATTGACTTGCGTCAAAGCTCCGATGTGCATGAACGTGTGTTAGAAGAAGTGTTTTTGCGTGCCGGGGTGCAGTTTAACGGTAAAAAGCTCATTTATAGCGAGTTGAGTGAGGAGCAAAAGTGCGAGTTTTTACTTAAGGAATTAGCGGAGATTCGTCCTTTAGTGGCTTCGTGGCAGGAATATAGCGAAAAGACTGAGCGTGAATTAGAGATTTTGCGAAGCGCAGCGGCGATTCGTCAGCAGTACGGCTATCGTGCCATTACCCAAAGCATTGTCTCCCATACCGAGACGCTCAGCGATATGCTTGAGCTCTTGTTATTACAGCAAGAAACCGGTTTATTGCCTGTGGCCATGGATGCTCAGGGCGAGTTGCTCCCTTTTAAGGCCAATGAAGGCTTAATTGTAGTACCGCTTTTTGAAACCATTCCTGATCTACAAGCGGGCGCAAAGATTATGGACCAATGGCTTTCCATTCCATGGGTCAAGCAGCGCATTATGGAGTCGCAGGGCGGCATACAAGAGGTGATGCTAGGTTATTCCGACAGCAATAAAGACGGTGGTTATTTAACCTCCAACTGGTCGCTCTATGAAACGGAATTAGCCTTGGTAGAGGTCTTTAAAAAGCATGGTGTGGCCATACGCTTGTTCCATGGTCGCGGCGGTTCTGTCGGTCGTGGTGGTGGTCCAACTTATGAAGCGATTTTGGCGCAACCAGCAGGTACTGTGCAAGGTAAGATTCGCCTAACCGAACAGGGTGAGGTGATTCAGTTTAAGTATAAAACACCTCAAACCGGATTGTGGAACTTGGAGCAGATTGTGACTGCCACCTTGCAAGCCAGTTTATTAAGTAAAAACGCGGCGCAAACCGGTGAGGAGGCCTGCGCCTTAGATGCAAAGGCTTGCGCTGAGCGAGGTTATCATGCGGTGGTGCAGTTTATGTCCACGTGCTCGGAAAAAGCCTATCGTGAGCTAGTTTATGGCACCGAGGGCTTTGCAAACTACTTTGTTGAGAGTACCACCGTGCGTCAAATTGCCGAGTTAAATATCGGCTCTCGTCCCGCCTCCCGTAAGGCTGGGCACCGGATTGAGGACTTGCGTGCGATACCATGGACCTTCTCATGGGCACAGTGCCGTTTAATGATTCCAGGTTGGTACGGTATGGGTACGGCACTACAAGCCTTTATTGAAGAGGGGATGGTAGATGCGGAGGGGCATGACTATCAGGCATGGTCGCGCGCGGAACGACTGCAACTATTGCGTAACATGGCGCAGGAATGGCCTTTCTTTAATACCCTCTTATCTAATATGGAAATGGTCTTGGCCAAAACCGATATCGCCATCGGTCGTCAGTACAGCACCTTGGTGCAGGATGAGGCACTACGAGAGGCGGTATTTAGCCAGATAGAAAAAGAGCTCGCTTTAACCTTAAGCTATTTTAAAGAGGTAGTGCAGCACGATTTATTGGCTGATAATACCAATCTTAAAAATGCTTTACAGGAGCGTTTTCTTTACGTCGATCCTTTGAACTATCTGCAAGTGAAGTTACTACATCGTTTGCGTGAAGTGGGCGAGGATACGGCTGAGAGCGCCGCCGAGCGTGGTAGTATTGCCCGTTCGGTGTTGATGACGATTAATGGCATTGCCACTGGTTTACGCAATACGGGTTGATTGAAGCGTGTGCTTTAGAAGGCGCCCGCCGCCTGTGGGCACCTTGATTGAGCTGTAGCTGAGCTGTGAGGCTAGCTAGTGATGAATAATCATATGGTCGCGGTGAATCATATCGGTGGCGGTCACCGCACCCAGAATGCTTTCAATCTGTGAACTCGGCTTACCAATAATCTTCCGCGCATCTTCTGCACTGTAACTAACCAGACCACGGGCGTATTCATTACCCTCCTGATCGATACAGGCCACGAGGTCGCCCCGTCCGAAGTCGCCCCGTACCTCGGTGATACCGATAGGTAGCAGGCTTTTACCCTGGCGGGTCAGGGCTTGAATGGCACCCTCATCTAGCACCAAATAGCCACTCACATGTAAATGCGCTGCCAGCCATTGCTTACGTGCTGAGAGAATGGGGATTTTAGCTAATAGCTCGGTGCCAATGGACTCGCCCTGCATTAAGCGCGGGAGTAGATTGTCCACATGGCCGCTGGCAATAATGGTATGGGCGCCGCTACGAGCCGCGCGCTTGGCTGCCAGTACCTTGGTCAGCATGCCGCCGGTACCCACGTGCGTACCAGCACCACCGGCCATTTTTTCAAGGGCTGGATCACCCGCTTCGGCACGGTGAATAAACTGGGCATTGCTATTTTTACGCGGATCACTGTCATAGAGACCCTCTTGGTCGGTCAAAATCACATAGACCTCAGCTTCAAGTAAATTCGCCACTAAGGCACCCAGCGTATCATTATCACCCAGGCGAATTTCCTTGGTAATCACCGTATCATTTTCATTAATAATAGGGATCACGTTTAATTCTAATAGGGTATTAAGCGCTGAACGAGCGTTTAAATAGCGGTGTCTGTCCGCTAAATCCTCATGCGTTAAGAGGACTTGTGCGGTTTGGATGCCGTATTCATTAAAGGCCGTCTCATAGGCTTGGGCTAGGGCGATTTGACCGACTGCGGCGGCTGCCTGCAATTGATTCACTAGCTTAGGTCGCTGAGCCCACCCTAGACGCGCCATCCCTTCGGCAATGGCGCCGCTGGAAACCAGTATCACCTGTTGCCCAGCTTGATGCAGATGCGCAATTTGGGCGGCCCAACGGGCAATTTCTCGGCTATCGATGCCCTTGCCATTATTCGTTAGGAGCGAGGAGCCGATTTTGATGACAACTCGTTTGGCATCTTTAACTAAGGCGGTTTGATGAAGTTCTGACATGAGGAATAAGACGTTCTAAATTAGGGTTGCTTAAGCGACAACAGGCTTAAGAAAAATCTACTTAAGCCTGCTATCTTATCATTTTTCCATGCACCAACGCGCTACTTAGGCATTAGGATCATCGGGATCAATGCGCGGATCATAGAGCGGATGATTAGGGTCTAGGCGTGGATCATAGGCGGGCGAATGCGGATCGTAGCGTGGCTCAAGCTTGCTAGCGTTTTGCTCTGCAACGTTACTAAAACGAGGATCGTCTTCTAAAGTTTCTACTGCCTGACGGTTTGGATCAAAGCGTGGGTCATCATGCGTCAGCACACCGGCAGCCTTATCGGCAGCGTAGTTTTCTGCGGCTTTGACCTCATCTACAAAATCCTGGAGTGCATAGATTAGCTGCTCTGTACCTTCACCGCTTAAGGCAGAAATGGTAAATACCGGACCTTCCCAGCCGATGTGTTGACACAGTGCTTGTTTGAATTGCTCGGCATCTTCAACCATATCGGCTTTATTTAACACTAACCAGCGTGGTTTGTGATACAGCGCCTCATCATAGAGCTTTAATTCAGCAGCAATCGCCTCAATATCAGCCGCCACTTTGGCCACCGGATCAATATCGGGGTCCATCGTGTAAATATCGACAATATGCAGTAATACTCGTGTTCTGGCTAGATGACGGAGGAATAAATGACCTAAGCCAGCACCCTCAGAAGCGCCCTCAATTAAGCCTGGAATATCGGCAATGACAAAGCTACGAGAGGCGGAGGTACGCACCATACCGAGATTAGGATACAGTGTGGTAAAGGGATAATCAGCGATCTTGGGCTTGGCATTCGAGGCTTTGGCAATAAAAGAGGATTTACCAGCATTAGGTAAACCGAGTAAGCCCACATCCGCTAAGACCTTAAGCTCCATCCGTAAGTGCTTATGCTCGCCCGGCTTACCGTAGGTGAACTGCCGTGGTGCACGGTTAGTGCTGGATTTAAAGTGTAAATTACCTAAACCGCCGGCACCGCCTTGTGCTAGCGTGACTTTCTCGCCATGCCGATCCAAGTCAAATAGCTGCTCACCGGTTTCTGCATCATAAATTACGGTGCCCACGGGTACCTTTAAAATAATATCATCGGCACCGGCCCCGTATTGATCCGAGCCACGACCGTTTTCACCGTTTTTGGCACGGTGCAAACGGGCATAGCGGTAATCGATTAGGGTATTAAGATTGCGATCCGCCAAGGCAAAAATGCTGCCGCCGCGGCCGCCATCGCCCCCATCTGGCCCGCCTTTGGGGATAAACTTTTCGCGTCTAAAACTGGCTGAGCCATTACCACCTTTACCGGCAATGACTTCAATCGTGACTTCATCTACAAATTTCATCGTAATGATTGTGGTGTAATTATAAAAAATAGCTGCTGCTTATAGTGTAGCGTATTGCAGTGCTTGTGTTGATAGGCTGGAGGCGTTATGCACGGTGTGATGTCAATCACAATAAAAAACGCCGCTTACGCTAAAAGTAAACGGCGTTATCACTGTGAAAAGCTGTGAAAAGCTGTGTAAAGCTAATGCTAGTTGAGCTTAAAACTACTCAGCAGCGATTACCTGTACAGTTGGCTTTTTCAAAGCGCCTTTGCTAGTGAACTGAACCTGTCCATCCACTAAGGCATAGAGCGTGTGGTCCTTGCCCATACCTACGCCGTCACCTGCATGAAAGCGAGTACCGCGTTGACGAACAATAATAGAACCAGCCGGAACTGTTTGACCACCGAATACTTTAACACCTAGGCGTTTCGCCTGTGAGTCGCGGCCGTTTCGCGTACTACCGCCACCTTTTTTGGTTGCCATGATTTACTCCTGTAAAAAAAGCGAATAAGCTAATTAAGCATTAACCGCTGAGATTTCGATCTCGGTGAAATTTTGACGATGCCCTTGAGTCTTTCTGTAGTGCTTACGACGACGCATCTTGAAAATTTTAACTTTATCGTGACGACCGTGCGCAAGAACTTTAGCTGTAACAGTAGCACCCTCAACTAAAGGAGAACCCACTTTGAGTGATTCGCCTTCGCCAACGGATAGTACCTGGTCTAAAGAGATTTCTTGCCCGATGTCTGCAGGTATCTGTTCTACCTTAAGTTTTTGGCCGGGGCTCACGCGATACTGCTTGCCGCCGGTTTTTATGACCGCATACATTGTGACTTAACCTCAAAATAAATTGATTAATAAACTGATAGTCTTAGCTCTGTGCCTAATGTCAGTACATCGAGGCTCTGTAGAATCACTGGATCTACCAGAAAAGTTTGAGCTAAGCCGTAAATTTTCCCATAAAACCACTTATCTGTCAATGATTTAGCAGGGTTTTGTGCTTTTTTGTGGTGTTTGACGTACGCTTTGTCGCTTACTATGTAAAAAACGGCGCTCCCTTAAGCAAGGGGCGCCGCCGTGGATGTTGCGCAAACATATTTGCTTGCTTAGGTGCGGTACTCCGCATTAATTTTTACATAATCGTAGGAGAAGTCGCAGGTATAGACCGTTTCGCTGGCTTCACCGCGATTTAAGGCTACCCGTACGACGATCTCAGGCTCTCGCATCACACGATCACCATCTGCCTCAACATAGTCCGGATGGCGCCCGCCATTGCTGGCTACCAACACATCGCCCAACCATAAATTGATCGTGGAGGTGTCTAAATCAGCAATATCGGCATAGCCAATGGCCGCCAGGATTCGACCTAAATTCGGGTCACTGGCAAAAAAAGCGGTTTTGACCAAGGGGGATTGTGCGATGGAATAAGCCACTTTTAAGGCTTCCTCCTGGTCTTTGGCGGACTCGACCTGAACCGTAATAAACTTGGTCGCACCCTCGGCATCACGCACAATTTTTTGGGCCAGATCGATGGCAATCTCGGTTAAGGCCTCAACAAAACGTTGATAATGCTCACTTTCTGTGGTGATCTCAATACCACTTTGTCCCGTTGCCGCAATAATAAAGGAATCATTGGTGGAGGTATCACCATCAATGGTGATGCGGTTAAACGACTTATCCGCCACCTCGGTGGTGATTTGCTTTAATAAATGACACTCAACCTCGGCATCCGTGCCAATAAAGGACAGCATGGTTGCCATATTTGGGCGAATCATCCCTGCGCCCTTGGAAATACCAGTAATGGTGACGGTACGACCGTTAATTTCAAGTTGCTTGGAACTGATCTTAGGGACCGTGTCGGTGGTCATAATACTGGAAGCGGCCGGTAGCCAGTTGTGCTTATTCAGATCGGACACGGCGGCTGGGATAGCAGCGATGATCTTGTTCTGGGGTAGTGGCTCTAAAATCACACCGGTTGAGAATGGCAATATCTGGTGCTGATCAAGACCCAGCTCCTTGGCTAAGGCTTGGCATGTTTGTAAGGCACGATCCATCCCCTCGCTACCGGTGCCGGCATTTGCGTTGCCCGTATTAATCAGTAGAGCACGAATTTCTTGATCGCAGCGTAGACGTGATTCGCAAATCAGTACCGGTGCCGCACGAAAGCGATTGCGTGTAAACACACCAGCAACCGTGGTGCCCGGGGTGAATTTAAAAACGGTTAAGTCACGTTTACCAGCTTTTTTGATACCCGCAGATGCAATACCAATCTCAACACCTGGTACTGCATGGATAGCTTCTGGACTGGGGATATGAAAATTAACAGCCATTTAACTTCCCATAAAACTCACAACAAATTTCGGTTCACCCGAAGTAGGTGCCCCTGAATCCGTTTATTGTAGCTTAGTTTAATCCTCCACTTTTATGGTGGAGGATTTTGACTAAAAAAATCTAGGGTTTTTACTAGGAGGGCTGCTTTTTAAGCGAGTTTTTTGAAACTGGCGCGAGCGGCTTGTAGCGTTTCTTCGATGACCTCGTCATTATGCGCGGCGGAGATAAAGCCTGCCTCAAAGCCTGAGGGAGCAAGGTGTACGCCGTGTTCTAGCATATGGTGGAAGAACTGATTAAAGGCATCCTGATCGCTGGCGGATACTTCGGCAAAGTTGGTCGGTACTTTTTCCGTAAAGTACAGGCCAAACATACCGCCTGCAAAATCTGCACTAAAGGTGACGCCAGCCTTTTTCGCTTCCTCGACTAAGCCAGTGATCATCTTTTCCATTTGCGCAGTCAGTTGCTCATAGAAGCCGTCACGCGTGATGATTTCGAGCGTTTTTAAACCAGCGGCAACCGAGACTGGGTTACCGGATAGGGTACCAGCTTGATACACTGCGCCGAGTGGCGCAATGTGCTCCATAATATCCGCACGACCACCAAAGGCACCTACCGGCATCCCGCCACCGATGACCTTACCTAGAGTGATAAGATCGGGCATAATCCCGGTGATACCCTGTACTCCTCTAGGACCGGCACGGAAACCTGTCATGACCTCATCAAAGATAAGTAGGGCGCCGTACTCATCACATAAACTACGCAAGCCCTCTAAAAAGCCGGCCTTAGCTTTGATTAAATTCATATTGCCAGCATAGGGTTCTACAATAATGCAAGCAATATCCTCTGGATGGGCTTCAAAAGCGGCACGTACCGAGTCTAAATTATTAAACTCTAGCACTAAGGTGTGTTTAACAAACTCCTCCGGTACGCCGGCAGAAGAGGGGTTGCCGAAGGTCAGTAGGCCAGAGCCAGCTTTTACCAATAAACTATCGGAGTGACCGTGATAGCAGCCCTCGAATTTAATGATCTTGTTGCGATTGGTTGCACCGCGAGCTAAACGAATCGCACTCATGGTGGCTTCCGTGCCGGAACTGACTAAGCGAACTTTTTCCACTGGGGCAAGCAACTGGGTGATCTTTTCAGCCAGTAAAATTTCAGCTTCGGTGGGAGCGCCATAGGATAGACCACGTGCCGCCGCTTCTTGTACCGCTTCAACCACCTCGGGGTGAGCGTGCCCCACAATGGCTGGACCCCATGAGCCTAAATAATCGATAAAGCGATTACCCTCGGCATCCCACATATAAGCGCCCTCGGCTTTGGCAATAAAGCGCGGGGTGCCGCCAACGGATTTAAATGCACGCACAGGTGAGTTAACGCCGCCAGGAATAGTTAAGCAGGCGCGGTCAAATAAAGCTTGATTTGTTGTCATGAAGATGCCTATTAAATAGTTTACATTTAAAATAAATTACTAAGGTAGCGTGCCGTTGCTTCAATCTCATCGCTCTCAAATAATCCGCTGATGACGGCGATGCTATCTGCGCCAGCCTCAACCACAGAGCGTGCATTATGGCAGTCAATGCCGCCGATGCCGACCAGTGCCGGGCGCTCGGTGGGCCCTAGTTGATGCGCTTGCATCACGGCTTTGGCTGCCGCAAATAAGTCCAACGACGCAACCACTGCCTCGGGCTTGACCGAGGAGGGGAAGAGCGCACCAAAGGCTAAGTAGTCAACCTGATCCTTAATCGCTTGCTGCGCTAAATTAATATCATTGTAGCAACTTACGCCGATGAATAAGCTTTGTCCCTGTGCTTGGCACGCTTTACGTAGCGCGGTGACGGAGCCGTCGTCACGACCGATATGTACCCCATCGGCACGACAGTCAAGGGCCAGTTGCACTGAGTCATTGACAAAAAATTGGCATTGATATTGGTGGCAAATCGCTTTGGCCTCTAACGCTAGCGCCAGTGAATCGGCATAGCTGAGCTTTTTTTGGCGCCATTGTAATACCCGCATGCCACCGCGGCAGGCAGCCTCAATAGCGCGCAGCAGTTTGGCGTGATCCTGCCACTCAGGCGTAATCCCGTAAAGACCGTTTGTAAAGCGTTTAGTTACTTGTGTCATCGCTTAATCCAGTGGAAAATTCCTCTCAACATATGCCGTTCTAGTCAACTGTTTAGAATGTTAACAGTACAATTAGAACATAGCGTCTTTATCTTAATAAATTTTTGCTGGTTTTAAATGAGAACTTGGATGTGTTTGATTTGTGGCTGGGTCTACGATGAAGCGACAGGCGCCCCTGATGAGGGGCTTGCACCCGGCACCCGTTGGGAGGATATCCCCGATGATTGGATCTGTCCCGAATGCGCAGCGCGCAAGGTGGATTTTGAGATGGTGGAGGTTTAAATGGGAAGCTTTGATAAGCAACACTCATCAAGCGACGAGCGCAATGTTGAGCATTTTACCGACTTAAGTGGTCAGTTTTTATTAGCCATGCCAGGTGTGGATTCCGATTTATTTAACGGCACGGTGATTTATTTATTTGAGCACTCGCCCGAGGGAGCAGGTGGGGTGATTGTTAATCGTGCCACCGATATTGAGTTAAGTGATTTAGTCGAGCGTTTCGAGTTGGAAGCGCCGGCCGATTATGTCAATAAAACCATCTTTTTTGGTGGCCCGGTGCAGCCGATGCGTGGCTTTGTATTACACCCACCGCTGAAAACTGCCGACGTTGATAGCACGAGCGGTCACAAAGACGTGCTTTTGCAAATCAGCAATTCATCCGATATGCTGCAGGATTATTTGCTTGGCAAGGGCCCCGAGGATGTGTTTATTTGCTTTGGTTATGCCGGTTGGGATGAGGGTCAGTTAGAGCGCGAATTAAGTGAAAATGTCTGGTTAACTGTCCCGGCAGACCATGATCTGATTTTTAAGCGACCACCCTACGATTGTTATCAGGCTGCCTTAGCCAGTTTGGGCATTGATATTAGTCATTTGTCGACGCAAGCGGGTCATGCCTAAGTGATGAACCAAGAAATACGTTTTTTAGCCTTTGATTTTGGCTTAAAAAAAATTGGTGTGGCGATTGGTGATTCATTGATACGGCAGGCGCGACCGCTTGCCATTATTAAGTCGGAAGTGAAGCAGCAACGCTTTGCGCAAATTGAGGCCTTGCTCAGTGAGTGGGAGCCCGATCAGCTAGTGGTGGGTTTGCCACTCACCTTGGCGGGCGAGGAGCAGGAGGCCTCGGCGCGGGCGCGGCGTTTTGCTAATCAATTACATGGTCGTTATGGCTTACCGGTGGTCTTGGTTGAGGAGCAGTACTCCAGCATGGAAGCGCAAGATCTCATTCGTCAATATCAGCAGTTTGATGCCAAGTCAGCACGTCGTTTTGCAACTGAGGATGATGCAGTGGCGGCTGCAGTTATCTTACAACGACATTTAGATGTCCTCGCCTCTTAAGTGATAAAATAGCGGGCTAACTAGATCATTTAAACTCAGGAATAATCATGCAAAATGGATCCCCTAAGCAGCCGAAGCAGCGTAGCTTGGATGAGCTACCTAAGGCCGAGGAGCTATATCAGCGCTTAAAACAAGGTGTTGCTGAGTTAATCGCTGCCCACCCGGCCGATGAGGTGCATTTGGTCGGTATTTATTCAGGTGGTGCGTGGTTAGCTCAGCGCCTTAAGCAGGATTTGGCGATTACGACGGACAATGCCTTAATTAATACCAGCCTCTACCGCGACGATTTCCGTAAGATTGGGCTGCACACGCAAAAGCTACCCAGTTCGGTGCCTTTTGATGTGACGAATAAGCATCTGATTTTGGTGGATGATATTTTATATACCGGTCGTAGTGTTCGCGCCGCAATGAATGAGCTGTTTGATATTGGGCGCCCGGCCACCATTGCCTTGGCGGTGTTAATTGATCGGGGTGGGCGGGAGCTACCAGTACAGCCCGATGTGGTAGGTGAGGTATTTACCTTACCTAAGACACAGCGCTTTGTATTGTCGCAGGATGAAGAGCATGTATTTGATATTGCTTTAAAAGAGGTTGAACATGACTAACCCGCAATTAAATAAGCATGGTGAATTAGTGCATTTGCTCAGCACTGAGGGCTTGCCGCATGATGTGATTACCCATATTCTTGATACCGCAGAGACCTTTGTGCCCCTGGCTGAGCGTGAGGTTAAAAAAGTCCCCATCTTACGTGGTAAAAGCGTTTTTAATCTGTTTTTCGAAAACTCAACCCGTACCCGTACCACCTTTGAAATTGCCGCTAAGCGATTATCCGCCGACGTTTATAATTTAAATATTAACGTCTCCTCCACCGCCAAAGGCGAGACCTTATTAGACACGATTGCCAATTTGACCGCCATGCAAGCGGATATTTTTGTTGTGCGGCACCAAGCCAGTGGCGCACCTTATCTGATTGCGCAGCATGTGGCACCGCATATTCATGTGGTCAATGCAGGTGATGGTAGGCATGCGCATCCGACGCAGGCCTTATTGGATATGTATACCATTCGTCATTTCAAAAAGGACTTCAGTAATTTGACGGTGGCAATTGTGGGGGATGTGCTGCATTCGCGGGTTGCTCGCTCTAATATCCACGCCTTAACCACGCTCGGGGTGCCAGAAATTCGTGTGATTGGTCCGCAGACCTTGATTCCTGGTGATTTATCACCGATGGGGGTGCGGATTTATCATGATATGGATGAGGGCTTACGTGATGTGGATGTGGTGATCATGTTACGCATTCAAAATGAGCGTATGAGCGGTGCCTTTTTACCTTCATCGCATGAGTATTTTAAAAATTACGGTTTGACCATGGAGAAATTAGCGCTAGCCAAGGACGATGCGATTGTGATGCACCCTGGGCCAATGAACCGCGGGGTCGAAATTGCCACCGATGTGGCTGATTCGCCGCAGGCCGTGATTTTAGATCAAGTGACCTTTGGTATTGCTGTACGGATGGCAGTGATGAGTATTGTTGCAGGAGCTTCTGAATAATGAATATTCTAATTAAAAACGGTCGCTTACTGGATCCTAAAAATAAATTAGATGCGGTGCATGATATTGCCATTGCGGGTCAGCGTATTGTTGCCATTGATCCGGTGGATTTTGAGGCAGAGCGCGTGATTGATGCGAGTGGCTTGGTGGTGATTCCGGGCTTAGTGGATTTATCCGTGCGTTTGCGTGAACCCGGTTATGAGCATCGCGATACCTTGGAAAATGAGTTAATGGCCGCCTTATCCGGTGGCGTGACTCGTCTGGTCTTACCGCCGGATACCGATCCAACCTTGGATGAACCGGGCTTGGTCGAGATGCTCAAGCATCGTGCCCGCTCATTAAATCAAACCTATGTGTACCCCTTGGGTGCGATGACGGTAGGGTTAAATGGTGAACGCATCACCGAAATGGCCGAATTGACTCGTGCCGGTTGTGTGGCTTTTTCACAAGCGAATCGTCCCTTGCCGGAACTGGGTACGCTGAAGCAATGTATGCAATATGCCAAGAGCTTTGATTACAGTTTATGGTTAAGACCGCACGAACGCAGTCTTAGCGCTAACGGGGTGGCCGCTAGTGGTGAAGTGGCTTCGCGTCTCGGTTTAGCTGGTATTCCAGTGCAGAGCGAAACCATTGCCTTACATGCGCTCTTTGAATTGCAGCGTAGTATTGGCGTGCGTTTACACCTATGTCGTCTGTCCAGTGCTCAAGGCATTGAGTTGGTGCGTCAAGCCAAGGCTGAAGGTCTGCCAGTGACGTGTGATGTTTCCATCAATCATGTGCATTTGAGCGATGTAGATATTGGTTATTTTGACAGTAATTACCGCTTGGATCCGCCCTTACGCAGTCAACGAGACCGTGATGCCATTACGCGTGGCTTGATGGACGGCACCATTGATGCGATTTGTTCGGATCATATTCCGCTAGATGACGAGGATAAATTAGTCCCCTTTGCCGAGGCGGTTCCCGGCGCTTCCGGTGTGGAATTACTGTTTTCTCTGGTCTATAAATGGGCTCAAGAAAATGAGGTGCCGTTATTGGAGGCGCTGACCAAGGTCACTTGCGGACCGGTCTCTATTCTACAGCAAGCGGCGCCGGCATTTTCTGCTTGCGGTCAACTCTCGGTGGGCTCACCGGCTGATTTGGCCTTAGTGGATTTAGAGGCGTACTGGACGGTGAATCGCGACAACCTACTGAGCCAAAGTGTGCATACGCCATTTATTAATTACCAAGTACCAGGTCGCGTCAAGCTGACCGTTGTGAGCGGTTGCGTGATGTGGGAGGAAGGCAAGTGATTCTAATTCGAGTGCTGCGCTTTTTAATTCGATTAGTGTTACTTGTGTTGCTACTGATGATCGGCCTTTTTTTTACCGGTCTGGTCTTCCCCTTGCTAAAGCAGTCTCAGCGCGAAGCGATTATTAAGGCTTGGTCCAAGCTCTTAATTTTGGTCTTGGGGGTTAAGGTCAGGATTGAGGGGGCGCCATTGCAGCAAACGGCGGTGATGTTGGTGGCAAATCACGTGTCCTGGATTGATATTTTTATTCTCAATAGCTGTCGCACCACCGCCTTTGTCGCTAAGCAAGAGATTAAGCAGTGGCCGATTGTTGGTCGCTTAGTGGCACAAGCGGGCACGATTTTTGTGGATCGCAGCAGTCGCTCCGCGATGCGCGAGGTGAATCAGCAGTTGGCTAGTCGCTATGCGCAGGGTATGTGTACGGGTCTATTCCCCGAGGGTACGACCTCTGACGGTTTAAGTGTTAAAAGCTTTTTTGGTGGCTTATTGGACGCACCACTAAAGGCACAGGTGCCGTTACAGCCGGTGGCGATTTTGTTGTACTTTAAGGGCGAGCGTAGTGGCTATCCATCTTTTATTGGTGATGAGACCTTAGTGCACAATATCTGGGTTTTATTGAGTAATTTTGGTATTTCGGTGACGGTACGCTATTTACAACCCCTAAGTGGCGAGGGGATGAATCGGGTCGAAGCGGCACAGCGTTGCTATGAACTGATTAAAACGGAGGTGGAGCGCGATGTGGTAGATGGCACACATTAGCCACTGTGGACGTTTAGCTTTTTATCGACCAAATTTTTGAGCCTAGCTTATCAACGGTACCCTCGGTATAGGGGATTTGGATCACTTTTCTATCGTTTAAGCGAATGGCCGTGAGCCGCCCACCCCAAACACAGCCTGTATCTAGGGCCAATAGATGCGGGCGAATTAATAAGCCGAGCGTAGACCAATGACCAAAGATAATCGTGGTGTCGGCCGTTTGGCGCCGGTCCAACTCAAACCATGGCAGTACCTTGACACCGTGATGAAGTGGGTACAATTGCGGTGCCCCTTTATAGGAAAAGTCCATGGCACCATCTAAAAAGCACATGCGCATACGGGTAAAGGCATTGATCACCACCCGTTGACGCTTACTGCCTTTTAAGGAATCGTCCCACTGATTAGGCTCGTTGCCAAACACCTGTGCCAGCTTTTGCTGCCATTTATCCGAGCGTAAGACCTTGGTGCTGACCTCCTCTGCGAGTTCCAAGGCCTTTGCCGTTGTCCACGGCTTCATCACGCCGGCATGCACCATCAGGTGGCCATAGGCATAATGGGCGAGCGGACGGGTGCGTAGCCATTCGATATAATCGTTACGGTTTTTGGACTTTAAAATCTCGCCGATGGTATCGCTATGATGCTCACGCCTAAAGCCGGCAGCCACGGCTAAACAATGAATATCGTGATTACCAAGTATGGTAATCGCACGGTCGCCCAAGTCCATAATGCGTTTAAGCGTTTTTAAGGAGTCCTTGCCGCGATTAATAATATCTCCAGCAAACCAGAGCTTACAGTTTGGATCGTTTCTAATTTCCGGATGATTTAATAAGCTCTCCAGTTGTTGATAGCAACCCTGTACATCGCCAATTGCCCAGATATTAGGCATTGCTGAGGCTGGATTTAAGTCCAGCAGCGAATTGGCAGTGGTGCTTGCTTCAATAGCAGATTGTGCAGTCGATTTTTTGGTGGCTTTTTTAGGCATGAGTCTTGCGCTTAGGGCGATTCTTTCTTTCAATTAAATACAAGGCTAGGCTCGCAATGACGAGGGCGATGGTATTAGGCGCAAGTGCCGTTAACCAGGGTGGTAAGTTATTCAGCATACCAAGGTTAAGCGCCAATTGGTTGATCATAAAAAAGACGACCCCAATTAAGATACCACCAAAGACCTTAAGGCCGGCGCCACCCTTGCGTGTTTGCATAAAACTGATGGGAGCGGCCAAGGTAATCATCACCAAAAGGGTAAAGGGATAGACCCCCTTACGCCATAAGGCGACCACTTGTCGATTAGACTGTAGATGATTATCCTCTAAATATTGAATATAGTCTAATAAGCCCATAATCGACATGCGATCGGGCTGTAGCTCACTGGCTAATAAACGCGCTTGGGTCAAGCTGGTGCTAATCGTATAGCTGTCCAGCATCGTTTGTGTACTTAAGGGTGTCAGCGGCGCAGTCGGATCCATTAAGGCAGTTTCTAAATCAAAATCCGTGCGGATCAGCTTGGCCTGCGTTAATTGTAATTCCTGATGTTGGAATAGGCCGCTCTGGGCATGAATTAACTCCTTGAACTTGCCCTCGGCATCAAAGTTATAAATGCGGATATTTTCTACTTCGCGCTCGGAGCTGATGCGGGAGATATTAATCACTCGCAGGGCGCCGTTATCAGTCGGTTCTCTAAACCAATAGCCACTATTCATACGCGCTCCGCTGCTTTTACCGAGTAGCTGGAGGTTTAGTTGACCCGTTTTGGACTCGGCATAAGGCGTCACGCCCTCTGACAGTAGCAGGGCAAACACCATAATGGGGATAGTCCCCATCCATAACATGCCGAGCAGACGACGGCTACTAATGCCGGAAACACGCAGCACCACCAGCTCATTGCGTTGCGCCAAACCGGCTAAGGCAATGATTGCACCGATAAGGAGCGCAATGGGGAGCAAATCATAGAGCCGTGTTGGTATCTGCATGAGCTGTAGCAATAGCAGGGAGCCGAAGGTAAAACGCTCGTTAAGATTGTCGAGGTTTTCGATCATGTCGAAAAACATGAATAAACCCACTAAGACAAGCGTGACTGCAATGGTGCTACGGTAGATTTCACTGGCAATGTATCGACGCGCTGTTTTCATAAAAGCTTTAAAGGGTCAAAAGGCCATTTTAGCCGATTCTATGACTGCTGTTTAGCTTGTATGCTTTGACGTAGTTCACGCAATACTTGAGTTGCGTCGACTTCTACGCCATGCCAGATCCTAAAGCTCTCCATGCCTTGCGCAACTAGCATACCAAGACCGTCTAATATATGCTCGGCACCTAAACGCTTACTTTGCTCCAGAAAAGCGGTGCTGCCGCTAGGGCGATAAACCATATCATAGGCCAGCGCATTGTCCGCAAAAATGGTCGCAGGAATAGCCAAGGGTGCATCCTCTAAGCTACTGGCACTGGCATTGATCACAATATCCCACTGCCCAGGGATGTCATCTAAAGCGCTGGCACTAATGGCTGTGTCGTTCTTATCCAAGGCTTGCGCTTGTTCGGCCAAGGTCTGCGCCTTGCTGGCAGTGCGATTCGCAATATGTAAGGCGACACAACCTGCCGTTAGCAAAGGTAGTAGAGTGCCACGGGCGGCCCCGCCAGCACCAATTAAGAGGATTCTTTTGCCCTGAATGGTGTGACCATGGCTTTGAATATCATTGACTAAGCCGATGCCATCGGTGTTGTCGCCGTGGATTTCACCCTCTTCAGTCCACAAGGTATTAACCGCCTGCGCCGCCTTGGCGCGCTCGCTTAAGTGATTTTTAGCGAGTTCAAAGGCCTCCAGCTTAAATGGAATGGTGATATTCAAGCCGCGACCGCCGTCGGCAAAAAACTGCTGTACCGTTGCCACAAAATCCTCTGGCTTTACCTCTACCTTGTCGTAGCGGAGTTGCAAGCCACAGTGTGACGCAGCAATGGCGTGGAGGGGGGGTGAGAGACTTTGCGCAATGGGGTAACCGAAGACGGCGCAGCGTACTGTTTCTGCCGCTCGTTCAGGGTCAATCTCGCTTGCAGTCACGCCATTCAAGGTGTCGCCATCAAGGGCTTCATCAAGGGCGTCGTCGAAGAGCTCCTCATCCTCATCTGTCGCCGCATCATCTATCTCAGGTGCGGCGATAAACTCAAGAAAATGAGCGTTGGCTTTAAGTTTAAGCAAATTGATGCCATCCATCTTAATCTTTACCAAGGTGCCGCGCTCATACGCCGGCATATCACTGACCGTCAGGCTGAGGGGCGCATTGATGAGACGCACCACATCATCGCGTAACACCTTTGCCTCGGCTTCGGTGATGCCTTGTTGCTGTAACCAACGCAAGCTCCAAAAGCGCTCCATACTGTCTTGGAAATGGCGCCATTGCTGAATCAAGGTGTCGAATTGCGTCATTATCTTCAGTAAATCGAGGTCCTTAGGTTTATAAGGAGCGACCAAGGGTGCTGACACACCATGGTTAATGGCGCTGATTAATTGTTGTTGATTTAAGAGGTCCACATAGCGTCGTAGCGGTGAGGTCATCCAAGCATATTGTGGTACCCCCATGCTTTGATGTGCTACGGGGTGTGAGCTTTGTTTAGCGCGACCAAATTGCTGGGTACGGAAAATGCCTGGTACCTTTAAGCGACTCAACATCCCGGACCAAACCACATTGGTGAAAATCATCATTTCACCTATCATCAGATCCAGAGGATTATCGCGGCGGCGAGGTATCAACTGTACCTTAGCGTTCTGATCTCGCCAGTCGCCTGCTAGCTCAACGCTAAACTCAAGACCTTGGTGCTTTTCAGGGTAGCCGCGTAGCTCGTCACGCTTGGCGCTAAGGTGCTGGCTTAAGCGCCACAAGGGGCGGAGTAAAAAAGCATAGGGCATGTCCACCGATTCATCAGCCAGATTTTCTCGGCTGAGGAGCGCCTCATCAAATTGTGATAGGCGTAGGTTTTCCTTGATGTAGATACTTTCTACCTTGCTCTCCTCACTAATAATGTCGCCAGTGCTAAGATCTGCCACCACATAGAGGGAAATGCATGGCTTAATTGCACCCGCATTCAGTGAAAAGGCATCCACCAAGGCCGCACTTTGCATGGTGATTTTTTTGCCCGGCAAATAGATGGTGGACATGCGTTTACGGGCGGCTAGGTCTAGCTCGGAATCCTTACTTACCGCAAGCGCAGGGGCGGCAATATGCACGCCGAATTGATAGGTGTCATCGGCTATCTGTTTAATCGAAAAAGCATCATCAATTTCCGTGGTTGAGTCATTGTCAATGGAGTAGGCCTCCACCACGGCGATGGGTAGTTCAGGCAAACTCGGTATCGTAAGCTCCGGCGCCTCATAACCTTTAGGCAGAAATTTTTCGCAAAAGCTAGCCAAGGTAATTGCCAGTTCGTCTTGATAAACCCCGAGTTTGAGTAGCATTTCCTTAATACCTAAACCGCTTCGTGAAAGCGCGGATTCAAAGGCTTTCCAGGCCATGGTATTTTTATTCGGGTGGCTTAGGAAGGTGTTTAGGTCCTCACGTATGGCGTCAGGGATTTCGAAATTAACTAAGCTTTCAACCCATTGTGCTTGCAATTCCTCCTGTAAGCGCTTTTTCTCAATGGCCGCTAGTGCCGCTTCAAGAATGTCTGGTGGCGCAGCTTTATACAGCCCTTTGCCCCGGCGATGAAAATAAACCGGCGAGCCGTGTAAGCGCACTAAAAGCGCTAGTTTTTCAATAAGGCTTGGTTCATGACCGTAGTAATCCTCGGCCAAATCCTCCGCCCTAAAGTCCTCTGGCGGCGCAAATTCCCATAAAAAAGCGGGATCCATCTCTGCGGCTAGATTTTCTGCGGTAGGAATAAGTTCGCTTAAGGCGCAAGGCGCTTTATCAAACTCGAAAATGACATGACTGCGTTTTAGTTTGCTGCGTTTACCGGTGCTTAATTCAATCTGATAATTGGCTTCGGTTTCGGAAAGAATGCGGGCAACTTTGAACTGGCCACTTTCCTCAAAAATAACATTCATGCTGATTTCACTCGGTGATAGGGCAAAGGGTGCTGAAAAAGGTTGGGGTTTAGGCTAAGCCGGCAAAGGCCAGCATATCTTCTATATAGTCGCTAAAGCAGCTGAAACTATGATCGATGCCGGGTACCACGATTTGCTTGGCACCGGCATAGCGTTTGCTCATTTCCTGCCAATCCAACACCTCATCACGGTCACCCGCTAATAAAAAATAGCGTTCGGGCTTGATTTGTGCCCGGAATAAGGGCCTTAATTCACATAAATCCTTGAGGGTAAATTGAAAGGGCCGGTCATCATGGAAATAGCGTAGCTGACCTAATTGGGTGGATAAATCACGGGTGGCGTAAATTGCTGGATTAATCAGAATAGCGCGACAGTCGTGTTGCTCCGCTAAATAGGTCGCATAATAGCCACCTAAAGACGAACCGATAATGGTTAAGGGCTGCTGGCCATCGTGCTGCTCGGCAATCAAGGCTTCGCAAAGGCGTATGGCGGCTGCCGGTGAGGAGGGTAATTGCGGCATAAAAAACTGTGCCGATAAGCCTCGCTCAGCCATGGCCTGAGCCATAAGCTGCGCTTTGGTGGACTGTGGCGAAGAACGAAATCCGTGTAGGTATAAAATCATCGTCTTAACTGTACTTTTGCTTTAGCTTGCTAATAAGTTTGTCGTGAAAGCCACCAAAGCCGCCATTACTCATCACCAAAATATGATCGCCGGGTTGTGACTCTGCGGCTACGGCTTGCACTAATTGCTCTAAATCATGATGGACCTCGGTGGGTTGTGACATAGTGGCAAAAACACGCTCTGCATCCCAGTGAATGCTGTGCTTACCCTGGGCTTCGTTATAGCAAAAGAGCAAATCGGCTTCTTGTAGTGATGCTGGTAGGCGCGCTGACATGGTGCCTAATTTCATCGTATTGGAGCGTGGCTCAAGCACCGCAATAATGCGTGCATCACCGACTTGCTTGCGTAAACCCGCTAGGGTCATACTAATCGCTGTTGGATGATGTGCAAAATCATCGTAAACGGCAATGTTTTGAACGGTCGCTCGTAATTCCATGCGCCGTTTAATACCTTCAAAATGGCACAAAGCCTCACAAGCAAGCGTTGGGGCGACGCCGATATGCTCGGCCGCACTAATTGCCGCTAGCGCATTATGTACATTATGTAAACCGATCAATGACCACTCAATGGTGGCAATCACTTCTGCGCCATGGAGCACTTCAAACTGACTGCCTGAGGCCTCAATGAGGCGGACATTCCATGTGGTCTTAGGATCACTGGCATGGTCATGCTCATGCGCCAGACCGCTGCCCAAGCTGCATTGCTCGCTCCAGCAGCCCATCGCCAACACCTCCTGCAGCGCCTGATCGGCCGCAGGATAAATGACGCGTCCCTGCTGGGGAATGATGCGCACTAAATGATGGAACTGCTTTTGAATGGCGGCCAGATTTTCAAAAATATCGGCATGATCAAATTCTAAGTTATTCAGTACCGCCGTGCGTGGACGGTAGTGCACGAACTTGGAGCGTTTGTCGAAGAAAGCGGTGTCATACTCATCCGCTTCAATCACAAAGTAGCGTTGTGCTGCATCAAAGCGTGCAGAGATACCAAAGTTTTGGGCAATACCGCCAATCAAGAAATTCGGCGCTAAACCGGCGTATTGTAAAATCCACGCCAACATGGAGGAGGTGGTGGTTTTGCCATGCGTGCCGGCGATCGCTAAGACATGCTGTTGGCGCAAGACCTGCTCACCCAACCACTGCGGTCCTGAGGTGTAGGGCAGCCCCTCGTTAAGAATGGCCTCCATCAAGGGGTTACCTCGGCTAACAACATTGCCGATAATAAATAAATCGGGCTTTAATGCCAGTTGCTCGGCACCGTAGCCCTCAATCAGCTCAATCCCTTGCTCTTCAAGCTGTGTACTCATGGGCGGATAGACCGCCATATCACAACCGGTCACTCGATGGCCAGCAGCACGCGCAATGAGTGCTAGTCCGCCCATAAACGTACCACAAATACCTAAAATATGAATGTGCATAAAAAATCTCTCCTGCGGACTAGTATTTTAAGCTTTTTAAACAGTCTGCCGCTTTATTCCTTCGGGAATGGCTAAAATCATCCATTATGTACCAATTTTTTTGTAGCCCCATGATCATTTTAAAAAGAGGCTTTGCAAGCAAAAAAAGTCGCTTCTTAACTAGGCTCAAGGGCCTTGTGGCTAAGCTTGTTTCCTTATCCGTGATGGCAGCTTCGGCACTGGTGATGACGGTAGCGCTGGGTTTGCCGTCGAGCCCAGTTCAGGCGACGCCCTTAAAGCTGCAACCATTCACAGCTGCCGAGGTGGACAGAGAGAGCTTAGCGCATCTACTCAATACACCCTTAATGAATCTTGCGGGTGAAGCCATCCGTATTAGCGATTATCAAGATAGGGTGATCGTGCTTAATTTTTGGGCGAGTTGGTGCCCACCTTGTGTTGAAGAAATGCCGGATTTAGCAGCGATCCATCAGGCGCATGAGTCTGTGCAGGTGATTGCTTATGGGGTGGATACGGAGGCAAATATCCGTCGCTTTGTTGATAAGCTAGCGCTGGATTTGCCGATTGTGATTGGTGAGCCGACGGCTATTCGTTTGATGCGTCAACTGGGTAATCCCTCAGGTGGTCTGCCATTTACCTTGATCTTTGCGCCTGGTGCTGAGCTGAAGTATAAGATCATTGGTCAGGTGAATGCCGAGGAGTTGCGTAGTAAATTAGCCGAGATGACGAGGTAATGGCTTGGCTGCATGCGTTGAATTCTTCAGAAATGGTAGAATTTAATAGACAAAAGCAGTCATTTAACGTTAAATTAACGATTGTCAAAATTTATTAACGGCGTTATGCGTATTTTAATCATTAACGGTCCTAACCTAAATATGTTAGGCTTGCGTGAGCCTGAGGTTTACGGTGCGCAGACACTCGCAGATATTGAGTCTGAGTTGCAGCATTTAGCGGCTGAGCTAGGGCTTACTGTGGAGTGCCTACAGAGTAATTTCGAGGGCGAGCTTGTGAGCCGTATTCAGCAGGCACGAGGACAGTTTGACGGCATCATTATTAACGCCGCTGCGTATACCCATACAAGTATTGCAATACGTGATGCGCTGGCAGCAGCCGAGGTGCCATTTATAGAGGTTCATTTATCAAATGTGCATGCGCGGGAGCCTTTTAGACACCACTCCTATCTTGCCGATAAGGCAGTTGGTGTGCTGTGTGGTTTAGGCTCATTTGTGTATGAGGCGGCATTACGGTATTTTGCACAAACAACAAAAAATTAAAATCAAGGATTACGGGATAACCTTATGGATCTTAGAAAACTAAAAACGCTTATTGACCTGGTGGCTGAATCAGAGATTTCAGAGCTTGAAATTACTGAGGGTGATGGTAAGGTCAAAATTGTCAAATCAAAACCTCAAGCTGAGGTAAACACGGTCTATTCACCTATGGCCATGCCGCAGATGTACCAAGCGCCGGCCGTAGCACCGCAAGCACCGGTTGCAGCGCCTGCTGAGGCAGAGGCAGCAGCTGCTGCGCCAGCACAGGAAGAGGGTTATGTTGTTAAAGCACCGATGGTCGGTACCTTTTATCGCTCCCCAAGCCCTAACGCTGCGCCTTTTGTGGATGTGGGCAAGCCGGTGAAAGAGGGTGATACCTTGTGTATTGTAGAAGCGATGAAGCTATTAAACGAGATCGAGGCAGATGTCAGCGGTGTGGTCAAAAAGATCCTCGTTGAAAATGGTGAGCCGGTGGAATTCGGTCAGCCTTTATTCATCATTGGCTAAGTGATAAATCGCCAATCGCCAATCGTTTAATCAAGGTTTAAAAGTATTCTATGTTTGAAAAAGTGCTCATTGCCAACCGTGGTGAGATTGCGCTGAGAATTCAGCGAGCTTGTCGTGAGTTGGGTATCAAAACAGTGGTCGTGCATTCGGAAGCCGACCGTGAAGCGAAATACGTCCGTTTAGCCGATGAATCCGTCTGTATCGGACCAGCGCCGGCCCAAGAAAGCTATCTGCATATGCCGGCCATTATTGCTGCGGCTGAAGTGACTGATGCCGAGGCGATTCACCCAGGTTATGGTTTCTTGGCGGAAAATGCGGATTTTGCGCAGCGTGTTGAAAGAAGCGGTTTTGTTTTTATCGGTCCGCGCCCTGAGTCCATTTTAACAATGGGCGATAAGGTCAGCGCCAAAAAAGCGATGATCGAAGCCGGTGTGCCCGTGGTGCCTGGTTCGGACGGTGCCTTAGGTGAGGATCCGGACGAGATTTTAGAGACCGCACGTCGGGTTGGTTTACCTGTGATTATTAAGGCTGCCGGTGGTGGTGGCGGTCGCGGTATGCGCGTGGTGCACCATGAGTCCGAATTGATTAATGCGGTACAAATGACTCGGGCTGAGGCAAGAGTGGCTTTTGGTAATCCTGAAGTCTATATGGAAAAGTACCTTGAAAAACCACGCCATATCGAGATTCAGGTGCTTGCCGACGGTGAGGGTAAAGCGGTTTGGTTAGGTGAGCGTGACTGCTCTTTACAGCGTCGTCACCAGAAAATCATTGAGGAAGCGCCCGCGCCTGGCATTGAGCGTGAATTAATCCGCAAAATTGCCGAGCGTTGTGCCGAGGCTTGCCGTCAAATGCGTTATCGCGGTGCCGGTACCTTTGAGTTCCTATATGAAAACGGCGAGTTTTACTTTATTGAGATGAACACGCGGATTCAGGTGGAGCACACCATTACCGAGTGCATTACCGGTATCGATTTGGTGCAGGAGCAGATTAAAATTGCGGCGGGTGAGCCGTTTACCCTAACCCAGGATGATATTCAGTTAAAAGGTCACGCCATTGAGTGTCGCATTAACGCTGAGGATCCTTATACCTTTATGCCCTCACCCGGTTTGGTGAGCAAGTGGCATACCCCTGGTGGGATGGGCGTGCGTATGGATTCTCATGTCTTCTCGGGCTATCGTGTGCCGCCGCATTATGACTCCATGATTGGTAAAATCATTACCTATGGTCAGGATCGTAAGCAGGCTATTGCGCGTATGGAGATTGCCTTATCTGAGATGATTGTTGAGGGTATTAGCACTAATATTCCTTTGCATCAGGAGTTATTGCATGACCCTGGCTTTATCCAAGGGGGCATGGATATTCACTATTTAGAGAAAAAGCTGGCTGCGCGTAGTAAAAAATCCGCTTAGTCATCTTGTGGGTGAGTAGTTGATGAGATACCTTCGGGTAGTGAAGCCGGGCTTAGACTCGGCTTCTTGGTTTGTAGATCGTATTTGAGAGGCGCAACATGCGTGAATTAGTCATTCATTGTAATCAGGATATCGCCGAGGAAATTTCCGATTTTTTGATGGATCAGGGGGCGCTATCGGTATCCGTTGAGGATGCGGATCGTGATACTGAGGAGGAGCAACCGCTCTACGGTGAGCCCGGGATGGAGCTCTTAAACTATGCATGGCAACGCAATCATGTGATTGCCTTATTGGACGATGAGACAGCCACTGAGGTTTTATTGCTGTCAATGGCGGTGGCCTTTGGCGAGGATGAGTATGAGGTAGCCAGCATTACCGAGGTTGAGGATAAAGACTGGGTACGTTTAACACAAACGCAGTTTGATCCGATGAAGCTTGGTGAGCGTATTTGGATTGTGCCGAGCTGGCATATGACGAGCCATGATGTGCTGCAAATTCGCCAAAATACTGATAACTTAGTGATTCAACTCGATCCTGGGATGGCTTTTGGTACCGGCTCGCATGCGACCACGCGCTTATGTGCGGAGTGGTTGGAGCAGCACCCACTCGCCGGCAAATCGGTGCTCGACTATGGTTGCGGCTCTGGTATTCTATCGATTATTGCCGCTAAGTTACATGCTGCCGAGGTGGTCGGGATTGATATTGATGCCCAGTCCGTGGATACCGCACGTCATAATGCCTTAATCAATGAAAGTCAGATTTATTACGGCTTGCCAGATGAGTTGCCGGAGGGTCGCTTTGATGTGGTGGTCGCCAATATTCTTGCTAATCCGCTGAAAGCCTTAGCTCCCTTACTAGCAAATCGTGTTAAAGCAGGCGGCTCCTTAGTACTTTCCGGTATTCTTGAGGGGCAGTATGAAGAGATGATCGATTACTATCGAGCTTGGGTGCATTTGGATGTATGGCATGCGGATGAGGGTTGGGTATGTCTGCACGGCAAGGTCGAGGCCTAAACAGCACCTAGTCAGATTAAATGGTGCCTATTGAGAACTCAACGCTTATGAAAACTCGCTGCCCGAACTGCCAAACCAGATTACATGTCACCCCAGAGCAATTGCATGCGCGCGGGGGCAAGGTGCGTTGCGGTATTTGTCATACGGTGTTTAGTGCCAATGACTACGCTCAGAATCCAAATGCGCCTGCTCAGCCTCAAGCAGCTAGACCGCATCGCTACCGTGAAGAGTCACCACCGGGCTATCTGGAGGATGAACCCTATGTCGATGAGCGCAGGGCAGGTAGACAGCATCAGCGTATCTATCAGGACGAGCCTTTTATCGAGGACTCAAGGGATTATGACGAAGGCTATGATGCTATCAGACACGATGATTATGATGATGAGGTCTACTATCGTGAGTATCGTCGAGCGCGCCGTCGTGGTGGGGTGTTTTGGCTGTTTGTGGTGTTAATACTGCTTGTCGCTTTGTTGTGGCAGGGTGCGGTGGTGTTTCGTAATCAGTTGGTGCATTACTTTCCCGCCACACGCCTTGTGATTACCCAAGTATGTGCTATCGCGCAGTGTGAATTAGGTGGGACGCGATCGATTAGTCAGTTTAGTTTGGAAAATGTCTCACTTAAGGTGCGAAGCGATGTGCCGCCACAACCATCACACACGGCCTTGTTGTTACAAGCTAGGCTAGTTAATAAAGAGAATAGAGTGGCCGAATGGCCGGCGCTTGTTTTAAGCTTAAAGGATGAGCGTGGTCAGGTGGATCGACGACGTATTATTAAAGTTGAAGAGTATTTGCCCGCGGCAATGCGAGTGCAGCCGATGGCCGCATTGACCCAATATCCTATTGTCTTGCGTTTAAACTTAGCTGGTGCCATGGCGACCGGCTTTGAATTAACACCCTATTACGAAGAGTAGTTATGTCAGAACAATCAAACGACGTTTTAATTTGTGGCTCCTTAGCCTTTGATACCATCACCCGCTTTGAGGGACATTTCAAAGATCATATTTTAGCCGATACCATTCATAGCTTAAGTGTGTCCTTTTTGGTGCCGACCATGCGCAAGGAGTTTGGTGGTTGCGCCGGTAATATTGCCTACAATTTAAAGTTGTTAGGTGGAGCGCCAGTGCCAGTCGCTACGGTCGGACGTGACTTTGCCGACTATCAGCAGCATTTTGCAAGCCTCGGCATTGAACAACGTCGTATTGCCGTGTTAGAGGATGTTTTTACTGCACAATGTCATATCACCACGGATTTATCAGGTAATCAAATCAGTGCCTTTCACCCAGGCGCCATGAGTTCTGCGGCAGATAATGATATCAGTCAGGAGCAGGCGGCGTGGGCCATTGTGGCACCAGATGCGAAGGAAGCGATGTTTAAGCATGCCGAGCGTCTGCATGCAGCTGGCATTCCATTTATTTTCGATTTGGGTCAGGCCATGCCCTTATTTGATGGCAATGACTTAGCGGCCATGATGAAATTAGCCCGTGTTTTAACGGCAAATGACTATGAGATGGCTGTGATCGAGCAACGAATGGCAAAGCCATTAGACGAACTAGCTAAGGATTTGGAAGCCATTATTGTGACCCTGGGGGGCGCTGGTTCAGTGCTTTATCATGAGGGAGAAAAAATCACCATTGAGCCGGTAACGCCAACGGCTATTGAGGATCCCACCGGTTGCGGTGATGCGCATCGTGCGGGTGTGTTGTATGGTCTTGCGGCTGGTTGGTCCTGGCTTGATAGCGCTCGTCTGGGTAATGTGATGGGTTCGATTAAAGTAGCCGTGGGTGGTCCGCAAAATCACCGACCAAGCTTAGAGGAAATTCAAAGCATATTTATTAAGACCTACGCCAATAATCCTTGGCAGTAAGATGAACAAAAGCGCCAGTATGAGAAATATTAGGCGCTTTTTTATGCTTAGCCGATTTTGAGTGGGTATTTGTTGAACTCGATCATAGTTAAGAATAAAGAGCTTCAATACCCATTGTTAGATGTATAGAGACGATAAATTGTTCTTAATTTTTTCAGAAAGAAACCTCTTTGTCTTAATTATGTAAACACTAATATTTTCGGGGTTTTACTCATTTAATGACACTCAGCATATTGATAGACTGAGCAGTCGTTTACATTATCTCTACTTTTAATATAGGTGCCTTATGAAAAATATAAATGTTACACGTCGCCGATTACTAACGACGAGTGGTAGCGTCCTAGGCTTGGCATCAGTTAGTGCCCTCAGTAACTTTAGCTCAACTACCAAAGCATTAGCAGCAACCCAAGGAAGCACGGCAAACAACTCTGCTTTACCAGCCTATGCCGATTGGAAAGACGCCAACCATTTAATTATTCATAGTGCTAACACTATGGAGACCAAGCGTCATGCATTTGGTAGCGGGATTATTACTCCTCTTGAACGCCTATTTGTACGTAATAACATCGCTCCGCCAAGCGAAGAAATTGTAAAAGATCCTGATGCCTGGGTTTTAGAAGTTAGTGGAGTTAAAAATCCTCAAAGTTTGACCGTTGCTGAACTTAAGACATTAGGTGTGAGCACTGTTGCTATGGTCTTGCAATGTAGCGGTAATGGCCGCGCTTATTTTCCCTCGAAACCGAGTGGGACCCAATGGACAGTTGGTGCTGCTGGGTGCGTTATGTTTACGGGTGTACCTGTTAAAACTTTGTTAGAACACGTGCAAGGCATGGATGAAGGCGCGAAATACATGACAGGTACGGGTGGAGAACCAATCCCTGATGGTTTGGATCCAAATACTATTCAAGTTGAACGTTCAGTACCTCTGGAAGCCATTGAGGACGCTTTGCTCGCTTGGGAAATTAATGGTAAACCTATTCCGTTGGCTCATGGTGGTCCTTTGCGTCTGGTCGTGCCTGGTTACACTGGTGTCAACAATGTTAAGTATATCAAGCGTCTAGCTTTTACCGCAGAACAGTCAGCAGCCAATATTCAACAAAGTGGTTACAGACTTGCTCCCATGGGAGAGAAAGGAGCTCCTACTCAAGAATCAGTATGGACCATGCCAGTTAAGTCGTGGATTACTTACCCAAGCGATCCCGATGAGCAAGTACATGCTGGGAAAATACAGATCCAAGGACTTGCGATGGGCGGTACTACAGATGTCACGAAGATTGAAGTTTCTACTGATGGTGGAGAAAGCTGGCATGAAGCTGAATTTATCGGTCCAGACTTGGGTCCTTACGCATGGCGACAATTCGTCTTATCAGTTGAGTTAGAGACCGGTACATACAAGCTTGCTAGCCGCGCAACTAATAAAAACGGCGAGACTCAACCGGCAGATCGATTAGAAAATAATCGCGGATACCTTAATAATAGCTGGGTTGATCATAGCTTAGAAGTAGTTTTAGTTTAGTCCTATCATTTTTATACAACATGAGACTTTTGCATAAAAACGGTTAAATAGCGCT